>JAJPIH010000469.1 GCA_021324875.1 Alphaproteobacteria bacterium | reverse complement strand
TGCTCGACTATTACCAGAACCAGCAGGATGTCGCGATCAAATACGAGCAGGTTGTCGAGCAGTTCCATGTCGCCGAGATGCTCGATCGGCGGCTGCTGCTCGAGCGGCCGGAACGGGTCGAGCCGCTCAGCGGCGAGGTCGTGGCCAGCCATGTCGATGTCGTCGACGCCGATGGCATCCATCTGCTCGAAGGGGTCGATTTCAACTTTCCGGTCGGCACCGATATCGCCATCGTCGGCGCCAGCAATAGCGGCCGCAACACGCTGCCGCAATTGATGGCGCGGCTCGAAACCCCGACCGGCGGCCGGCTGACCATCGGCGGCGCCGACATCACGC
This sequence comes from Alphaproteobacteria bacterium, assembly GCA_021324875.1. Taxonomy (GTDB): domain Bacteria; phylum Pseudomonadota; class Alphaproteobacteria; order ATCC43930; family CGMCC-115725; genus AP-15. The sequence continues at coordinate 7,673 of JAJPIH010000469.1, read as the reverse complement.
TGCTTCCGTTTGCGGTGACCGGCCGTCGCATCGGCTATGTCGGGCCGACGACCTGCCTCTTATCGGCCAGCGTGCGCGACAATCTGCTCTTGGGGCTGCGCCATACCCCGCGCGAAGTCACCGACGAAGGCAGTGCCGGCGACAAAAGCGAACGCAGCCGGCGCGTCGCCGAGGCGCGGCAATCGGCCAACAGCCCCTATGACATCGACGCCGATTGGATCGATTACGAGCTCGCCGGCGTGTCCGACCAGGCCGGGCTCGAAGAGCGGATCCATGAAGTGCTGCGGCTGGTCGATCTCGATGACGACATCTACCATCTGGGCCTGCGCGGCCGCATCAACCCCGAGGAGCAACCCGCGATCGCCGCCCGCTTGGTCGACGCGCGCCGCGTCTTGGCCGAGCGGCTCGCCGCCAATCGCCTCGACCACCTGGTCGAACGCTTTGCCCCCGACCGCTACAACCTGAATTCCTCGATCGGCGCCAATTTGCTGTTCGGCACCGCGATCGGCCCGATCTTCGAGGGCGAGGGGCTGGCCCGCAACCGCTATGTCCAGGGGGTGCTCGACGAATTGCGGCTCACCGACGATCTCGTGCGCATCGGTGAAAAACTGGCGCGGACCAGCGTCGAGCTGTTCGCCGGGATGGAGCCGGGCCACCAGATCTTCGAGGAGTTCAGTTTTCTCGGCGCCGATGAGTTGCCGATCTTCGAGCGGATTGTCGGCCGCATCGATAAGACCGGAATCCATGACCTGCCCGCCGACGAGCACGCGCGGTTGCTCGGTCTCGGCCTCAGGCTGGTCGCGGCGCGCGACCCGCTCGGCCTGCTCGACGAGGCCTTGCAGCAGCGCATTCTCGCGGCGCGACACAAATTCGCCTCGGGCCTGCCGGCCGGGCTGCGCAGCGCGGTCGAGTTTTTCGACCCCGAGCGCTACAACGCCGCCGCCTCGATCCAGGAAAATGTGCTGTTCGGGACGATTTTGCGCGGCGAGGCCGGCAGTCGCGAGCGCGTCAACGCGGCGATGGGCGAGGTGCTCGACGAGCTCGATCTGCGCCGCACCCTGATCTCGGTCGGGCTCGATTACCCGGTCGGCACCGGCGGATTGCGTCTGTCGGAGGCGCAGCGGCAGAAGGTTGCGATTGCGCTGGCGTTGTTGAAGCGCCCCGACCTGGTCATTTTCAACGACGCGACCGCGGTGCTCGACGGCGCCACCGAGAGCACGATTATCGACCGCGTCAAGAACGAACTCAAAGACCGCAGTCTGGTGTGCAGCCTGCACCGGCCGCGCCTGGCCTCGGCCTTTGACCGAATCCTGGTCATGGAGCAAGGCCGGCTCGTGCAGCAGGGTCGGCTCGACGAATTGCAAAAGGAAGGCAGCCCGCTCGAACCGCTGATGGCCGCCGAGTAGCCGCCCGGCCTGAGACGGCACGGCCCTAGCGGGGGGCTGACGCCCCCTCACCTCTCGCGGCCGGCGGCCCGCACGCCCTTGCGGGATGCCCAAAACCGGCGCGCGACGCGCGATCGGTCCCCCGGTATTTAATTCGGTGGAGCGGGTGAGGGGAATCGAACCCCCGTCAGAAGCTTGGGAAGCTCCTGCTCTTCCATTGAGCTACACCCGCCTCAGCGCCGATCTTAGCCGATCGGCGACACGCCGCAAGCCGGTTGCCGCTCAGCCGCTCGTGGCCGGCGGGTCGCAGGGCACGGTGCCCATATTCGCCGGCAGGCAGACCTCGAGGATTTCGACATCGTCCGAGGTGCGGATCTCGTTGTGTTTCATGCCGCCCGGGATGAAACAGCTGTCGCCCGCTTCAAGCCGGCAGCGGCTGCCATCCTCGAATTCGAGCTCGACAAAGCCCTTGAGCGCATAGACGAACTGGCCGTCGCAGACATGATAGTGCCAGCCGGTCGGCTGGGTCATGCCGGTGACCGCCTGCATCACCTGGGCGCGCATCCACCCTTGGCTCGCTTGCGTCACCCCGAGGTCACGGTATTTAAAGAACGTGCGCCGGCCCTCGACATAATCGGGCGCCTTGGCGCTGGTGACCGCCACCTTCATCTTTGGCGTCGCTGCCTGTGCCGGCTTGGCCATCGTCGCGGTATCGGGCATCGGGTCCTCCCCTCGCTGATCGGGGAGGCATCATAGCAGCGCTTTCGTCCTTGGTGCTATGCTCGTCGCCGCGAAACCGATGGAGGACCGGACATGGCCAACATACCCGGTGCGGTAACCGATCCGAGCCGCGTGCGCGGCGAAAATATCGAGCTCAAAAGCGGCGGCGACACGATCGGGGGCTATCTGGCACGCCCCGCCACGCCCGGCAATTATCCCGGCATCGTCGTGATCCACGAGGCCTTTGGCCTGGTCGAACATATCCGCGATATCGCCCGGCGCTTTGCCAATATCGGCTACAACGCGCTCGCCCCCGATCTTTACGCGCGCAAGGGCGGTCCCGCCGACCCGAATGACATCAACACCGTCTTTCCGGTCATGTTCGGCAAGCCCGACATCGAGGCGGTGCAGGATCTCGAAGCGGCGGCCGATTATCTGCGCGGGCTACCGGGCGCGACCGGCAAAGTCGGTGCGATCGGCTTTTGCTCCGGCGGGCGGCACACGCTGCTGTTTGCCTGCTGGAGCAGCAAAGTCGATGCGGCGGTCGATTGCTGGGGCGGGTTCATCGACCGCGCCACCCCCGATGCGGCGCACAGCCCGGCACGGCCGACCCCGGTCTTGAACCTTGTCTCGCAACTGCACTGCCCGTTATTTGCGGTGTTTGGCGAGGAAGACCAGAACCCGAATGTGGCGCTCGCCGAGGAACTCAAAAAGCGGGCCGAGGCCGCCCACAAGGAGGTCACGACCAAGATTTACAAAAACGCCGGCCACGCTTTTCTCGCCGACTACCGGCCGAGCTACCGCGAAGGCCCGGCGCATGAATTGTGGGCCGATGCGACGGCGTTTTTCGCCCGCCATTTGAAACCGTGAGCCGGGCCTCACGCCGGTAGCGCTGGGTCCGTGCGATGCGCGCGGCCCCGGGCGATTGGCTTGAGCCGTAGCAAAGCCGGGCGATATAAGGCGCTATGGCGGTCATCGACACCTTGAGACTGGCGCGGGCGTTGCGCGACCGCGGCGGCTTCACCGAACCCGCCGCGGAGGCCACCGCCGAAGCGCTGAACGCAGCACTCGGCGGCGATGTCGCGACCAAGGGCGATGTCGAATTGGTCAAGGTCGATATCGCCGCCGTCAGAGCGGAACTCAAGGCCGATATCGCCGCCGTCAGGACCGAACTGAAAGCCGATATCGCCGCCGTCAGGACCGAACTGAAAGCCGATATCGAAGCGGTCAAGTCCGATATCCGGCTGCTGCAATGGCAGATCGCGATCATGTACGCGCTGCAGATTGCGATCCTCGTCAAACTCTTTGTCCACTGATCGGCGCGACCGGCGCTCGCCTGTCGCCTAGCATGGCGTTTTTCGCGGGGGAGGGTCGCGAGGGTCGGCGTGCAGCCGGCTCGCCGCCGAGCGGCTCGCCGTGGCGCGGCTTGCGCCGCCGAGCGGCTGCCGGTCGCCGATGCCCTGGTTTGGGTTATGATCGGCGCAACACAGACGACACTTCGAGGGAGGAAGCACATGTCGGCGGCGGCGTTTTTGCAGGCACGGGCGTTTCTGCTCGCGCATCGCGAAGATTACGACACCGCTTACCGCGATTTCCGCTGGCCGGTGCTCGATCGGTTCAATTGGACGCTCGACTATTTCGATCCGATGGCTCTGGGCAACGACCGCCTGGGGCTGTGGATTGTCGAGGAAGGCGGCGGCGAAACCCGACTCACTTTCGCCGCATTGGCCGAGCGCTCCAACCGCCTAGCCAACCATTTGCGGTCCCTCGGCGTCGCGCGCGGCGACCGGGTGCTGATGATGCTCGGCAATGTGGCGCCGCTCTGGGAATGCATGCTGGCGGCGATGAAACTCGGCGCGGTGCTGGTGCCGGCGACGACCTTGTTGACCCGCGAGGACCTGATCGACCGCTTTGCCCGCGGCCGGGTTCGGCATGTCGTCGCCGGGGCCGACAGTGTCGGCAAATTTGCCGATATCCCCGGCCCGTACGGCAAAATTGCGGTCGGCGGCGCCGCCCCCGGCTGGCACCGCTGGGAGGAGGGCTATGCCGCGCCGGCCGATTTTGCGCCCGAGGGCGAGACCAAGGCGAGCGATCCGCTGCTATTGTATTTCACCTCGGGCACCACCGCGAAACCAAAGCTGGTGCTGCATAGCCATCAGAGTTACCCGGTCGGGCATCTGTCGACGATGTATTGGCTCGGCGTGCAGCCGGGCGATGTGCACCTCAACATCTCCTCGCCGGGTTGGGCCAAGCACGCCTATAGCTGTGTTTTTGCGCCGTGGAATGCGGGCGCGACGGTGTTGATGGTCAACCAGGCGCGTTTCGACGCCAGGCGGCTGCTCGACGCGATCGTGGGTCATCGGGTCACGACGTTTTGCGCGCCGCCGACCGTGTGGCGAATGCTGATCCAAGAGGATTTGAGCGCCTGGAAGGTCGGGCTGCGCGAAGTGGTCGGTGCGGGCTAGCCGCTGAACCCGGAGGTCATCGAGCAGGTCAGGGCGGCCTGGGGGCTGACCGTGCGCGACGGCTATGGCCAGACCGAGACGACGCTGCAGGTCGGCAATTTCCCGGGGCAAAACGTCAAGCCCGGGGCAATGGGCAAACCGGCGCCGGGATACGGCGTGCGCCTGCTCGACAATGACGGGACCGATTGCGACGAGGGCGAATTGTGTCTTGCCCTCGATCCGCCGCCGCTGGGGTTGATGCAGGGTTATCAGCGCGATGATGGCAGCCTGCAGCCTTTGTCCGGTGCGATTTACCGGACCGGCGATGTGGCGATGGTCGATGGCGAAGGTTATCTGACTTATGTCGGGCGGGCCGACGATGTGTTCAAAGCTTCCGACTACCGGATCAGCCCGTTAGAGCTCGAAAGCGCGTTGATCGAACACCCGGCGGTGGCCGAGGCCGCGGTGGTACCCTCGCCCGATCCGCTGCGGCTGGCGGTGCCGAAAGCGTTTATCGCGCTGGCCGCCGACCACCCCGCCAGCCGCGACACGGCGCTCGCGATCTTTCGCCATATCCGCGCGCATCTCGCCCCGTTCAAGCGGGTACGGCGGATCGAGTTTGCCGAATTGCCGAAAACCATTTCAGGCAAGATCCGCCGCGTCGAATTGCGCTCCGCCGAGGCCGCTCGACAGGGCGGCACCACCCGGGCCGAGCGGGAGTTCTGGGAGGACGATTTTCCGGAATTGCGCTAAGTCGCTTGCCGAGCCCTGCTTCTCGCCGCCCCGGCCGGCGCACTGGCACAAGAACGCCCATAATTCAGAGGAACCGATCGGCAATGGCGTATCTGACCTTCCGCGTCGAGGTGACCCGCGACGAGACGCGCGCCGCGGTGCCGCCGAGAATCGAAATCACCGCCTATATCGACCGCATACCCGAAACCGACGTGCCCGAACGCGGCCGGCTGAGCCGCGCCTATACGGATGTGTGGAACAGCCGCCTGCGCTATGCGGGCGATTTCGAATCGCTGGCCGAGGCGCTGGCGGCGATCGAGGCCGCCTATCCCGAGGCCGACGCCATTCGCTGTTACGAATATACCGTCGACGACGAATATCCGGTCGAAAAGGTGATGCTGGGCCGCATCGACGGCAGATGGGTGCCGCGCCAACCTCGGTCCTGAGGCGCGCCAGGTTCCTGCCCACGACCGGAGTGCCGAGCCCGCCCTCCACCGGACGATCGCCCCCGAACAGATGAGGCCGTGCCATGTCGCTAAGCCGGGAATTCGCCCAATTCGTCGCCGATCTTGCCTATGAAGACCTGCCGGCCGCGGTCGTCGACCGGGCAAAAGGGGTGATGTTACAGGCGCTCGCCTCGGCATTGGTCGCGCATGACATGCCGGCGAGCCGCCAGGCGCTGGCGATGATGCAGCAGGAAGAAGCGGGCGGCGGCGGGGTCGCGACCGTGTTGTGCCATGGCGCAAAGCTGACCAAGGCCGGTGCCGCTTTTGTCAATTGCGAGACGATTTTCGCCGGCGGCAAATGGGACACCTTCCGCATGCTGACCCATCCGGGCACGGCGATCCTGCCCGCGGCATTGGTCGCAGGCGAGATTTCCGGCGCTTCCGGCAGGGCGTTTCTGACCGCGGTCGCCGCCGGCTACGAGGTCATGGAGCGGATGGCGGCGGAGTTCATTCCGAGCGTCATGGCCCGCGGCTTTCACGCCGGCCCGGTCTTCGGCATTTTTGGCGCCGCGATCGCCGCCGCCAAACTGGGCGGGCTCAATGCCGAGCAGATCCACGGGGCGATCGCGCAATGCGTCAATCTGGCCGCCGGCAATCTCGAAGGCGCGCGCAGCGGCGGCCGCTCGTTGCGCGAAGGCGGTGCGGTGCGCAACGCCCTGCTCGCCGTGGCGCTGGCCCGGCACGGCACCCCCGGGGGCGAAACCACGCTCGAAGGCGAGGCCGGTTTTTACCATTCCTATACCGGCAACAACCGCGGCGAATTGCGCTACAGCTTCACCGGCTTGAACCGCACCGACATCGCCGCGATCACCGCGCGCTTGGGGCAGGACTGGATTTTTCTCGAGACCCTGTACCGGATCTATTCGACCGCCGGCTACAACATCGCCCATGTCGATGTCACGGCCCGGCTGTGCGAAGAACACGACATCCGCCCAGAGCAGATCGACCGGATCGAGGCGCTCGTCAATTGGCTCGAAACCGAATATCCGAGCCCGGCCTTTCCCAGCCGCGGCATCGACAACCCGCCCGAGATCGGCAGCACGCAATATTTCACCGCTTATGGCGCGGTCGCGCGCGGCTATCCGCTATTGCGCGGCGACCGGCCGGGGGCGGGCGAGAGCGACCCTCCGCAAGTGCTCGAATTGATGCACCGCGTCAGCTTGATCCCGACCGTGCGCCGCACCCTGTTCGGCCCCCGGATCACGATATTCTTGAAAGACGGCCGCCACTTTACGCGGGAAGGAACCGGGCGCGAATTCATCTGGGATTTCGAGGAAGAGGCGCGGCGCATCCGCGGCGTCGCCCCGGGCCTGGCGATTTCAGAGAGCCAATTCGCGGCCTTGATCGATGCCTGCCGCCGGCTCAACACGCTTGAGAATGCCGCGGGCCGGTTGATCGCGCTGACGATCCCCGGCGGCGCCGCCTGAGATCGCTCGGTGCGTCCGTGTCGCCCGCACCCGCCGACCGGGCGACCGCCCTCACTCGGCGGCTTCGGGCACGCGCCCCGGAGCGGACATCAGCGCATCCCAATCCTCGGCCTCCATGAATTGCGCCCAGCGGCGATAGAGGTTGCGCAGATTGTGCTCGCTCGATTTGGCCGCGGTCAGGTCGACGACAACCCCAGGCAGGCGAAAGCCTTCCCATTCGTAATTCCTGATCTCGGTGCCGCCCCCCTGCTCGTAATTATAGGGGAAGCGACGGGCGATCACGCCGCGGCTGGCGGCATGCGCATAGTTCCAATTTTCCATGTCGTCCTGCTCGGTCATCCCGGCCGGACCAGAATAGCGGATGTAATAGTCGCGCAGAAAATCCTTGACCTCTTGCGGGGCGGCCTTGTCGACCAAAAACCAGCGCCAGATCTCGGTCTCGTGCGGGCCGCGCGGATG
>JAJPIH010000347.1 GCA_021324875.1 Alphaproteobacteria bacterium | reverse complement strand
CGCGGGTTTTGTGATCACCCACGGTACCGCTACCCTGGAAGAGACCGCGTTCTTCCTGAACCTGACGCTCGCAATCGATCGGCCGGTGGTGCTGGTCGGAGCGCAGCGACCGGCAAGCGCGCTCGGCACCGATGCCGGCATGAACCTCGTCAATGCTTTGCGGCTGGCGTCGGCGCCGGCGGCGCGCGGCAAAGGGGTGCTGGTGCTGTTGAACGACGAAATCGCCGCCGCCCGCGACGTCGTCAAAACCTCGACCTATCGGCTGCAGACCTTCCGCTCCTTCGATTTCGGCGCGCTCGGCCATGTCGACGGCGATGGCGTGCATTTTTATCGGGCGCCGCTCGGGGCGCAGATGCCGGCCGGTCCGTTTGCCGCCAGCGATCTTTCCCTGCCTCTGCCCCGGGTCGACATCATCTATTCCTATGCCGGCGCCGACGGCGCACTTGTCGAAGCGGCAGTCGCGGCCGGTGCGCGCGGGCTTGTCTCGGCCGGGTTCGCACCCGGGAGCCCGACCCCGGGCCAGCGCGTCGCATTCGAGAACGCCGCCAAAACCGGGATTGTCGTCGTGCAATGCACCCGCGCCGCCAGCGGGCGGGTGGCGCCGCGCCGACGGTTGCGCGAGACCGGCATTCTTGCCGGCGAAGATCTGAGCCCGCAAAAAGCGCGCATTTTGCTGATGCTGGCGCTGACCGCCACCAGCGATCTCGCCGCGATCGCGCGGCTGTTCCAATCGGTGTGAGACCGGCCGGCGATCGGGCCGACGACCCAAGCTTTTCCCGCGGCGAACACGAATCGCCGCGCGCAAAAACCGTCGTCATCAGCCGAAACCGACAGTTCAGGAGATGAGCCATGCCGATCGCCAATGATTTGCCCGACCTGCTCGAAACCACCGAGCCCGAGCGCCTCGCCACCGGGTTTCTGTTCACCGAAGGGCCGCTATGGCACCCGGATGGCTGGTGGTATTTTGTCGATCTGCGCCGCAATCAATTGCTTCGTCTCACTCCCGGCGGCCAGCCCGAACTGGTCCGGACGACGGTCGGCGGCAACGGCACGACGTTCGATTTGCAGGGGCGGCTGATCGTCTGTGAAGGCGATGACCGGCGACTGACGCGGATGGGTTCGGACGGCAAGGTCGAATCGCTGGTCGACAACTACCGGGGCGGGCGCTTCAACCGGCCGAACGATGTGATCTGTCATTCGAACGGCTGTCTTTATTTTACCGATCCGGACAAGCGCCGGCCCTACCATGAACGGGAGATCCCGGGTCCGGCGGGCGAAGACAATTTGTGGGATGGGGCGAGCGTCTATCGCCTGACCCCGCAGGGCGGGTTGAGCGTGCTGGCCAATTGCGAATACCCGAACGGGCTGGCGCTATCCCCGGACGAGCGCACGCTCTATGTCGCGAACACCCGGTCCTCGCAATATATCCACGCGATCCGGCTGGATGCGGAGGGCAACATGGTCGGCCGCAGCATCTTTGCCGACCTCAACGAGGGCGGCGAGCCGGGCATTCCCGATGGCCTGAAGGTCGACAGTATCGGCCGCGTCTACTGCACCGGGCCGGGCGGCATCTGGGTCATGACGCCGGACGGCCGGCGCATCGGCGTCATCCGATGGCCCGAGCAAGCGGTTAATTTTGCGTTCGGCGGACCGGATTTGCGGACATTGTTCTGTTGCGCGCACACTTCGGTCTATACGCTGCGGGTCAAGGTGCCGGGCAATCCCCATCCCTGGTACAAGCGGCGCGGTTCGTAATCCGGCACGCAGTGCGGCGGGCGCTGAGCGGGCCCGAGAAGAGGTGTTTGCCGCCCGCCATTCGCCCGGCCGCAGCCGATCACTCATCGGCCGATAACCCCGCGACGAAATTGCCGGTTCAAGTCCGATCCTTGCCGCGGCCGGCAAACAAGTCAGCCTTGCCAAACTGACGCTTTTTCCGGCAACCGGCTATGCTTAGCGTGCCGAGAAACTTCTCGCGAGGGCCGGCCGAAAATGGTGATGGGAGCAGTCCTGCCGCGCTGGAATGCCGGGCGAGGCAACGAATATCTGGCGATCGCGCTTGTGTCCTCAGCCCACTTCGTCAATCATTTCCAGAACCTGGTTCTGCCGCCGCTGTTTCCGCTGCTCCGGACGACACTCGGCGTCGATTTCATCAAGCTTGGCCTGGCGCTGACCGTGGCCAATATCGTCTCGGTCGTCGCCCAGTTGCCGGTCGGGTTGCTTGTCGATCGCCTCGGTTCGCGGTTGATGCTGATGCTGGGGCTGTTGGTCAGCGCCCTTGCCCTGATCAGCTTTGGCCTCGCCCCCGCCTATCCCCGGCTGCTGCTCGCAACGATGTTGCTGGGGCTGGCGAATGCGGTGTTTCATCCGGCCGATTATGCGCTTTTGTCGGCGCGAATAGCCCCGCCGCGGGTGGGCCGAGCATTCTCGATCCACACCTTTTCCGGCTTTCTCGGCAGCGCCATAGCGCCTGTGACGATCCTCGCGCTCGCCGCCATTGGCGGGCTCAAGCTCGCCGTGCTCGCCGCCGGAAGTCTCGCGCTGATCGCCGTCTTGCCACTGTTGCTGGTGCGCGGCGTCGACAACCGCCCGGCGGAGCCTGTTGGCGACAAGCCGCACCCCCCGTCGCGCCGCCGCCCGGCATCGATCTTTACGCCGACGATCCTCGGCCTCACCGGGTTTTTTGCGCTGCTCAGCTTATCGGGAAGCGGCATCAGCAATTTTTCGGTGGCGGCGTTGACCTCCGGCTTTAGCACCCCGGCGACGACAGCGAGCCTGGCATTGACCCTGTATCTGGCGATGCAGGCGCTGGGCGTGCTGGCCGGCGGTTTTATCGCCGACAAGACAAGGCGCCACGCCGATGTCGCCGCGGTCGGCTATGCGGTCAATGCCGGGATCGTGCTGACCATCGGGTTGGCCGGGCTCGGCGCGGCGCCGCTGATCGCGGCGATGGGCGCTGCCGGATTGCTGGCCGGTTTGATCATGCCGTCACGAGACATGCTGGTGCGCGCCGCGGCACCGCCCGGTGCGATGGGCCGCACCTTTGGCATCGTCACCAGTGGCTTCAATATCGGCGGGATGGTCGGACCGTTGATGTTCGGTTTCATCCTCGACCGGGGCGCGCCGCACTGGGTTTTTGGCGCCAGCGTCATCGTGATGCTGCTGGTCGCGGCGGCCGCGTTTTTTGGCGATCGTCGCGCGAGCAGTCGTCGCGCCGCCGCACCGGTCGAAGCGGCCAATTGAATGCAGCCGCCCCCCGACCGGACCGGGCGGACCCGGCCTGACCATCTTGGCGGCGGCGGTCAGCCGGTTGCGGCTGCCGTGGCGATGTCGGGTGAGGGCCTTTCACCGCTGGCGGCCGCGGCGCCGAAGGCGAATGGTGACGGAGGTGTGGACGACAACCGGCGTCAATCGTCCGGCGATCACCGCGACGGTGATCTGCGCATGCGTGATGCAGGGCCTTGATCAGACGATCGTCAATGTCTCGCTGCCGCATGTTCAGGGCAGCATGTCGGCCTCGCAAGACGAGATCTCGTGGGTCCTGACCTCTTATATCGTCTCGGCGGCGATCGCGATGCCGCTGGTCGGCTGGCTCGCCGACCGGCTTGGCGTCAAATATCTGTTCTTGGCCTCGGTGATTGGCTTTACCATCGCCTCGGCGTTATGCGGTGCGGCGACGAGCCTCACTCAGCTGGTGCTCTACCGCCTGCTGCAAGGCGTATTCAGCGCCGGGCTGGTGCCGCTCGGTCAAGCCACGCTTTACACGGTTTATCCGCGCGAGCGCCATGGTTACGCGATGGCGGTGTTCAGCACCGGCTCCATGATGGGGCCGATTGTCGGTCCCACGCTGGGCGGTTGGCTCGCCGACAATTTCGAATGGCGATGGTGCTTTTACATCAACCTGCCGGTCGGCATTTTATGCGCTTGTGGCGTGCTGGCGTTTATTCGGCCGACCCGCGGGGCGACCCGTGCGCCCTTTGACATGTTCGGGTTCGCGCTGCTCAGCATCGCGGTCGGCGCGCTGCAACTATTGCTCGACCGCGGTCAGATCAAGGATTGGTTTCACTCCACCGAGATCTGCATCGAGGCAACGATCGCGGCTTTGGCCTTTTATCTGTTGGCCGTCCACACCGCGACCGCCGGAGAGCGCTCATTTTTGAGCCGCGAGCTGCTCAAAAACTCGAGTTTTGTCGCCGGCAGTCTGCTGATGTTTGCCGTCGGCGTGATCCTAAGCGGCACCCTGGCGCTGATGCCGTCGATGATGCAGGATTTGATGAACTATCCGGTGTTCGATGCCGGATGGATGATGGCGCCGCGCGGCGTCGGGACCGTGGCCGCCATGTTTCTGGTGGCGCGCATCGTGGACAAGATCGACGCCCGGCTCTTCATCTTTGTCGGTTTTGCGTTGACGGCGGCCTCGCTGTGGCAGATGACCGGTTATTCGCTTTACATGGGGTCGTGGCCGATCATCTTTGCCGGGCTGGCGCAGGGGTTTGGGCTTGGACTGACCTTTGTTCCGCTCAATTTGCTCGCGCTCTCAACCCTGCCGGCGCGGATCATGTCGCAAGGGACCGCGATCCGGGCGCTGATGCGGATGCTGGGGGGCAGCATCGGCATTTCGATCCTCGAAACCGAGCTGACGCAGAACACCCAGATCGTCCATTCGCGGCTTGTCGAAGGGTTACGCCCGGACAACCCGCTGATCCATTCGCCGCTGCTGCACGCGCCGTTCAGCCTGACCGATCCATCGGGGATTGCCGCTCTAAATGCCGAGGTGACCCGACAAGCGGCAATGGTCAGCTATAATGATGATTTCGCATTGATGATGGTGGTTCTTCTCGCCGCACTGCCGGTCTTATTGCTGATTCGCGCGCCGCGCCGCGAACCGGTTGCGGCGGCGGCCGACGATTAACGCGGGGTCGACCCGATCATGCCGCGGCCGGGGGGCCGGGGTGATTGCCGGCATTCGGATCGAGCGCCCGGTTTAGGGCGACGGCCTCCGCGGACGGTGGTTAGGACCGGAGCGGGTTGGCGCGCGATTCACACGGCCAGCGAAGCCAACAAATCACGGGCGTCGGCGATCGTTTCGAGGCGATTTATCCGGTCCAACGTCGCCTCAATCTCGCCCTCGGAGAGCCGCCGCAGGGCGTTATGGGCGCAGTCGCGGAATTTGGCTTCGAGCTGGGCATCGCTCAGCGGCCGCCGCGGCGAGCCGACCGGGTCGGCCGCCTCGATCGTGACGGAACGACCGTCGGCCCGCCGCACCGTGATGCTGGGCGATTTTGGCGCCCGGCCTTCCCGCGCCACCCCGATGATCCGGTCCGACAGGTCCAGAACCGCCCGATCGCCGAGGCCGGCAACATCGCCGATCGCCACTCTTCCATGCACAAGGGCGGTGGCAACCAGAAACGGTTGAGCGAACTGCGCCTCAACCACCTGGGTCGGACGGCGTTTGGTTGGTGCGCCGCCGAACTGTTCGGCATGGCCGGCGGGATCGGCCTCGATCGTGACCGCGGCGATATCGTCGAAACGGGTGATCCCGAGTTCGGCCCGGCACGCCAATGCCGCGTCGATCGCCGCATGCAGTGGCCGGCCGCAGGGGTAGGGCTTGAAACTCAGCGCCTCTCCACCATAGACGTTCCCCAGATCGCGCACCGCCAGCGACGCATCGTATCCGTCGGGTTGGTACAGCTCGAAAAATCCGAAGCGCCCGCCAAAGACGTGATTTGCGCCGGTGAACCCGGTCTGGGCCAAGATCGCCGAAAACACGCCGGCGCTCGCCGCCTGACCCGCCTGCAGCCGTTTGGTCAGTGCCCCGTCGAGAATGCATTGGCGGTTGCCGGCGGCGTGGCTGTAGGCGATGCCGAAAGCGTGCAGCATCTGCGCCGCGGTCAGGCCGATCAGCTTGCCGGCGGCCGCCGCGGCGCCAAACACGCCGATCGCCGCGGTGCGATGCCAGCCGCGGTCGCGGGTGCACGCCAAGGCGATGCGGCATGACACATCGAGCCCGAGCGCGGTTGCCAGCAGTACATCGCGGCCGCTGACCTTGGCCAGCCGGTCGGCGAGCGCCAGCACCGCCGCCAGCACCGAAACACCGGGATGAATGGAGCCGCCACTGTCGAGCGTGTCGTCAAAATCCAGGGCATGGCCCATGCTCGCATTGATCAGCGCCGCCTGCGGCGCCGGGAGAGTGAGCCCGCGCAACAACACGCGGCCCTCGCGGCGTCCGCCCCAATCGCCGATCACTTGGCAAAGCTCGGCGATCCCCGGCGCCCCGCTGCCGCCGAGCATGCAGCCGAAGGTGTCGATGAGATCGCGACGCGTGGCGACCACGGCGCTTGCCGGCAAGTCGGCGTAACCGGTGCGGCAGACATGCTGGGCCAACAGCCAAGCGGGATCGTCGGTCATGCAACTCTCCGTTGGATTGGGACGCCGGTCCGATTGTCGGCCATCGCGCCGCCGCGCGCACCGCCGCGACGCATCCTCTACGCCGGCTTAATCAATTTGACGCCGAGCAAAACACCGCCACAGGCAACAACCGCCTTTCTCGGCAAGGATGAGTCCTAGAGACTGATCGGGTCGTTTTGAGCCGCGACTTATCGGGCATCCAGGATCCGCCTGACCCTCGCGGCCAAGGTCGCGAACGAGTATGGCTTTGAAAGCAGTTCGACCCCGGCATCGAGACGCCCTTGATGAACAATGGCGTTTTGCGCGTAGCCGCTCGTGAATAGGACCTTCAGCCTCACGCGGCGGCGGCGTGCTTCGTCGGCAAGCTGCCGCCCGTTCATGCCGCCCGGCAAACCGACATCGGTGAGCAACAAGTTGATTGCCGGTCGAGCATCCAGCAGCCGAAGCGCCGTGGCCCCGTCGGGCGCGCCCAGCGTTTCGTAACCCAGCTCGTCAAGCATCTCGATCGTCGAGCTGCGCACATCGGCATCGTCATCGACGACCAGGATGGTTTCCCTGCCGCCGCGCGGGACCGGCTGGACCGCCTGTCGAACCGCGTCGCGACCCTCCGCCGCGACGTGGCGGGGGAGGTAAAGCTTGACCGTCGTACCCGTGCCCACCTCGCTATAGATCTTCACATGGCCGTTCGATTGCTTGATGAATCCAAAGACTTGCGAAAGCCCGAGCCCGGTTCCGTGTCCGATATCCTTGGTCGTAAAGAAAGGCTCAAAGGCCTTGCTTGCCGTTTCCGGCGTCATCCCGATGCCGGTGTCGCTGACAAAGATGCCGACATACTGCCCGGGAGACACCTCGGCTTGAGCGGCATAGGCGTCGTCGAGATAAACGTTGGCGAGTTCGATTGTCAGTCTGCCCCCATCCGGCATCGCGTCGCGCGCGTTGATCGCCAGATTGAGAATGACGTTCTCCAGCTGATGCGGATCGACAAACACCGACCAGGCGCCGGCCGCAATAACAATCTCAATCGCCACGCTCTCGCCGAGGGTCCGGTGCAACATCTCCGACATGCCGGAAATTAACGCATTGACCGAGACTTGCTTGGGCCGGAGCGGTTGGCGTCGAGAGAATGCCAATAGGCGATGCGTCAAAACAGCGGCGCGCTGTACTCCCTGCAAGGCCGATTTCCCAAGTCGCGCGAGATCGGCCTGAGGCGCTTCGGGCAGGCGGCGCAACAGGCCCTCGATATTGCCCGAGATAACCGTCAGCATATTGTTGAAGTCGTGCGCAATTCCGCCGGTGAGCTGACCGAGCGCTTAGAGCCTCTGCGTTTGGCTGAGCCGCTCCTCTGCGGCCCGCCTTTCGGTCAGATCGCGGGTGACTTTGGCGAAGCCGAGAATTTGACCGCCGGCATCGGTGATGGCGTTGATCATACCACTCGCCCAGAACCGCGTACCGTCCTTGCGGACCCGCCAGCCTTCGGCTTCGTAGCGTCCGGTTGCCGACGCCGTGGCGAGGGCCTGTGTCGGCATATCGTTCAGCCGATCCTCTTGTGTGTAAAAGAGCGAGAAATGATGCCCGATGACTTCCTCTTGCAAATAACCCATGATGCGCCGCGCCCCGGTATTCCAGCTCACAATGTGCCCGCCCGGGGCGAGCATAAAGATCGCGTAATCGGAGACGGCTGCGATCAACAGTTCGAGTCGGTGCTCCGTTTCTACAAGTGCCTGCGAGCGCTGCTCGACTTGTTGTCCGAGCCGATCGTTGAGTTCGCGCAGTTTCGCCTGGGTAATCCTTAGCGTCGCGTCGGCCTGCATGCGTTCCAGATAGTCCGCCGCTTGCCGGGCGAGGAGATCCATGAGGCTCGCTGCTCGCGCGTCCAGCCGATAGGGGCGGGCGTAATGGGTTGAAATCGTCCCCAGCAACAGACCGTTTCCGCTTCGCAGCGGTGTCGTCTGCACCGCGCGCACGCCGGCATCGGAAAGCACGGCGAGAGCGGGCTGGCCGGCGAAAATCGGACTCCCCGCCACGTCTTCGACGACAACGCGCTCGGCGGATTGCAGTGCGACTCCGCAGGCTGCCGACTCACCCGGCCGGACCGCGGAAAAGAAATCGAGAAACGGCTGTGCGAAACCGCGCTGGGCGGCGATCCGCAAGACGCCGGATACCGGATCGAGGAGCTGAATGTTGCCCTTGTCGGCGCCGGTGACCGCGATGGCGGCGTCGAGAATTTGTGTCAGGCATTCCTCGAAATTCGCGCCCGAACGAACGCAAAAATTGGCGACATCATAGAGGCGGCGTATGGCCGTCAGATCTGATGCGATATCTTGTTTAAGCCCGTGCCGCAGCTGCGCCAATTCCATGTTCGAGGCGATCCGCGCGAGCAACTCCTTGGCGCTGAACGGTTTGACGAGATAGTCGTCGGCTCCGGCCTGCAATCCCTCGACGCTCGCCTCTTGCCCCGCTCTCGCCGAGAGAAGCATGACGGGCAAATCGGCAAGCAACCGATCGCCGCGGATTTCCAGCACCAGGCCGATCCCGTCGAGCCGTGGCATCATCACGTCGCTCAGCAAAAGGTCCGGGCGGCGACGGCGTGCCTCCGCCAGAGCCGCGGCGCCATCGGCAACGGTTCGCACCTCGTAATGGGGACCTAACAGGCTCTTCAGATAATCGCGCATGTCGGCGTTGTCGTCGGCCACCAGCACGCTGGCTTGGCGGTCCGACGCGGTGACCGGAACCGGGAGCTGCGCTCGAAACCCGTGTCCGACATCAAGGTCTTCTTGATCCGGAGGCGGCGGGTCTGACAGCCAGCGCATCGCCTCTTCGACATAAGCCTCCGCCCGAACCGAAGTCGGCGCTTGGCGCCGCTCGGCGCCGGCGTGATCAGCCGGGCGGTGAGCCCTTCCAAGCGGTATGGTCACGGTAAAGGTTGTCCCGGCGCCGGACCTGCTCTCGACCGCGATGCTGCCCTGGTGCAGATTTACCAATTCCTGCACCAAAGCCAGCCCGATCCCGCTGCCTTCGTAAGTCCGACTGCGCTGCCCCTCGATGCGATGGAACCGCTCAAAGAGACGGGGCAGTTCCTGTTCGGGTATGCCGACGCCGGTATCGCGTACCGACAGCACCGCCGATGCGTCTGAGCCTGCCAGCGTGACTTCAATCCGACCCGCGAACGTGAATTTGAAGGCGTTGGACAGAAGGTTGAGAACAATCTTCTCCCACATATCGCGATCGACATAGGCGGCCTCGGGCAATGGCCGGCAATCGACGACCAGCTCCAGCCCCGCATGTTCGCAGGCGGATCGGAAACTGCTCGCGAGTTCGGCGGTAAGCGCGGCGAGATCGACCGGTTCGTAGGACGCCCGCGCCCGTCCCGCCTCGATACGCGAAAAGTCGAGCAGCGAGTTGACGAGTTTGAGAAGTCGAAGTGAGTTGCGCCGGGCGATATCCAGACGGTCATGTTGTTCCTTCGTGAGCGGTGCAACCAGAGCGTCCTCCAGCTGACCGAGGATCAATGTCAGGGGGGTCCGGAATTCGTGGCTGACATTGGAGAAGAACAACGTCTTGGCGTGATCGATCGCCGCCAAGGCTTCCGCTCGCTTTCGCTCTTCCTGATAGGCCCGCGCGGTCGCGACGATCGTGCTGATCTGAGAGCCCATCAGTTCAAAAAAGCTGCGATACTGCTCATCCAGCCTGAGGCGCGGACTGACCCCGGCCACCAAGCATCCGGCGAGTTGGTCTGCGAGGCTGGTTTTGACAGGCACCAGCACGGCGGTATGCGGCGGGTCCGACCACGGTCCCGATGGCACCCTCGGGAACCGCTGCGCCAGGCCTTCGATGACGATCGTACGCTTTTGATCACGCAGCTTCGCAACCGGCCAAGGTTCATCCATTTCGTTGACCGTACCGCCCGGTATCGAGCGGGGTGCCGCAGGCTCTCCCGGTCCAACCCCGGTCGCGGCCATCAGGCGGGCCATCTTCTGCTGGTCGTCGAACAGATAAAGGGCTGCGAACGGCACATCCTTTGCGTGATCGGTCAGCGCCGCGATCGCGATTGAGCAAGCTTCTTCGATCGTTCTGGCTTCGCCGCTTTGCGCAGCGAGGTCACGCAAGGCGGTAATCCTTCGCTCGCCGATAACCGTGTCGGTGACCTCATGCACCGTGGCCAGCACCCCGCCAATCCCCGTCGCCGCTTGTTCGTCGGGAACGGGGCTATAGGCGACGGTGAAGTGGGTCTCCTCGAAGAAGCCGTGACGATTTATTTCGAGCGACAGATCCTCGCTCCAGGTTGGCGGACCACCCCGGAAGGGCGTATCGATCAGCGGCTGGAGAATGTCCCAGATTTCTGACCAGCATTCACGTACCGGCGTCCCCAGGGCCCAATGGTGCTTTGCTCCGAGGACCGGCCGGTAGGCATCATTGTAGATCGAGATGTAATCGGGGCCCCACCACAAGAGCAGTGGGAAACGGTTGGCCAGCATAAAGCTGACCATGGCGCGCAGGCTGGGAGACCATGCTTCGATCGGCCCGAGTGGCGTTTTCGACCAGTCCAGGGTCCGTATCCGCTCGCCCATCTCGCCGTCGCCGAGCAGAAGCTTGGTGGACGGCAGGTTGAGCCCGTCGCCGCGCTGGCGGACCGGATAATTTGGATCTGTCGGCTCCGGCCATGCGGAGGTGTTGCTCATCGCGGACCTTTGATACGCCTCGACACGCGGTTTCCCAAAATCCGCCGCCGCGCGTCTGAAATCTCCGAGCCGCCGCAAGAAGACAAAGCGGTGGCGCACTATCGCCGAGGCGGCCGGGGCTGCGCGGCGCGGACAGAAGGATCAATGCCGTGGTGGGCGCCGCCTCCTCCGCGTTCGCTGTCGCTAGACCAGTCGACACCTCAACGCGTCGGAAAACCAATCGGTTCCAGCGGGTTGCGTAAACCGGAAGCGATTGGTTCGACTGACGGTTGAGCCCAGTCGTTTGCCGGACCGTAACCGCCAAAACTTTGCCACAGGTCAATCGATATGCAGAACCGCCTTGCCGCTGTATTCGCGATCAATCAGCCGTCGGGCGACCGCGCCGACCTCGCTCCATGACGCCTCGACCGCGATCTGCGGGCGCAGCTTCTTCTCGGCTATCAAGCCGGCGAGCAGTGCCAGGCCGATGCCGGCGCGCTCAACGCTCATCAGCTCGTGAAACAGCGTCAGCCCGTAAAGCCGCGTCCCGCCGGTGGCAAAGAAATCGCGGCTTTCAATTGTCGCCTGGGCCGCATCCGAGACGCCGAACGTCACGCAAGTGCCGCCCGGCTGCAGCATCCCAAGGGCCGCGGCCAGCGCCCTGCCGCCGAGCGAATCCAGGATCAGCCAGAACGGCCCGTAGGGCTTGGCGGCGGCGAGATCGCCGCCGAGCACCACCCGTTCGCCGCACCATTCGGCGACCGCGGCGCGATATTGCTTGCGTCGCAAATGGCCCCAAACCTGGGCGCCCGCCGCCGCGGCGAGTTGACAGGCAAGATGCCCGACCCCCCGAGGCGCCGTCGACCAGCACCTTGCGTCCCAGCAGCAGGCCGCCTTGGCGCAGTGCGTGCAAGGCGGTGAGCCCGGCGACCGGCAGCGTCGCTGCTTCGGCATCGCTGACCGCATCCGGCAGCACGGCGACCGCATGGGTGCGACAATTGACCCGCTCGGCCCAAGCTCCCGACGGCAGAATGCCGACCACCCGCGCCCCGGGGCGGGGGCCGCTCCCGTCTGCCGCCGCAGTCTCGACCACACCCGCGAAGTCCCAGCCCGGACGCCAGCCCGGCTCGGCCTGCTGCACCGCGCGGCGCGTCTCGCCGCGATTGAGCGAGATCGCGGTGACTCGCACCGCTACCTCGTCGCGATCGGGATCGCGCAACTCGACCGGTTTGATCGCCAGCCTTCCGGCTGCTCCCGGATCAACGGCAACGGCACGGATTTGTCGCGGCATACAACCCTCCTCCCAATTGCCTTCAGACTGAAAGACCGCCGTTCGGCGAAATGCGGACCACGCGCGGTAAACGACCGGGGCGTTCCCTCCGCTCTTGCAGGCGAGCTCCGGCGCCCAGTGTCGCCGGTGCCGGCAAGGTTCCACCGCCGGACGACGACGCTTTGCCCAATCCTTCCGACCTTGACTTTGTCCGGGCAGCGCGGCTGGCAGTTTACGTCGTTCCGGTTGAAGGGCAATTCCTGTTCCACGACACCGCCGCCCGCGTCTATCGTATCGATCGCGGCTGACGCGCCTGTCGACCGGGATGGTATCGAAGGGATTGCGGTCACGCGCTCGGTCGAGGAGCCGAGGAGGCGGGTTGTTGGATTGGCCGAAATATTGAGCAGGCGATGATGGCCGAGTTCGAGCAGGATGTGATTGTCGTGGGCGCCGGCAATGCCGCCACCTGCGCCGCCCTGTCGGCGCGGGAAAACGGTGCCAGGGTGCTGATGTTGGAGGTTGCGCCGGAAGACCAGCGCGGCGGCAATTCCGCCTTTACCGGCGGCGCCTTTCGCATCGTTTATCACGGCGGCGAGGATCTCGCGCGGTTGATCCCCGACATGAACGAGACCGAACTGCGCGACGTCGATTTCGGCACCTATAGTGAAGACCAGTATTTCGACGATATGGGGCGCCTCACCCAGTATCGCTGCGATCCCGATCTGACCGAAATCCTGATCCGCAGTAGTTTTGACACCGGGTTATGGATGCGTCAGAACGGCGTGCGCTTTCAGCTGGGTTTGGGTCGCCAGGCGTTTCGCGTCGAGGGCAGGTTCAAGTTTTGGGGCGGGCTTGCCTGCCATATCTGGGGCGGCGGCAAGGAGCTGATGAAAGCATTGCACGCCCGCGCCGCCCGTGCCGGTGTTCAAGTTCTGTACGAGACGCCGGCTATTGCCCTGCTGACCGGCGACCGCGGGGTCGAGGGGGTGCGTGTTCGCCATCAAGGCCGGCTGCGTGAGCTTCGGGCCAAGGCCGTGGTGCTGGCCTGCGGCGGGTTTGAGGCCAATGCCGAGATGCGCGCGCGCTATCTCGGGCCCAATTGGGATCTCGCCAAGGTGCGCGGTTCGCGCTTCAATACCGGCCAAGGGCTCAAGATGGCGCTTGACCTGGGGGCGGCCGTGCACGGGCATTGGTCGGGCGCGCATTCGGTCGCCTGGGATCTGAACGCGCCGCCTTTTGGTGATCTCGAGGTTGGCGACCGCTTTCAGAAACACAACTACCCGTTTGGTATTGTCGTCAATGCCCGCGGCGAGCGCTTTCTTGATGAAGGGCTCGATTTTCACAGCTACACTTATGCCCAATATGGCGGCGAAATCCTGAAACAGCCGGGCATGTTTGCGTGGCAAATATTCGACCAGAAAGTCGTCCATCTGCTGCGCGAGGAGTACCGCATTCCACGCATCACCAAGCAGCAAGCCGACAGTTTCGAGTCTCTGGCGCCACGGCTCGAAGGCGTCGATGCGGGCCGCTTTCTCGAAACGATACGGGCCTTTAATGCCGCGCCGCGGCCGCAGGTGCCGTTCAACCCCAACATCCGCGACGGGCTGTGC
The DNA here is from genome assembly GCA_021324875.1 of Alphaproteobacteria bacterium. Taxonomy (GTDB): domain Bacteria; phylum Pseudomonadota; class Alphaproteobacteria; order ATCC43930; family CGMCC-115725; genus AP-15. Next base: position 889 of record JAJPIH010000347.1, on the reverse strand, counting down.
ACTTCGGGTCTCGCCATCGACAAGACCAATTGGGCGCAGCGCCTCGACCAGCCGCCCTATCAAGCCTTTGCGGTGACGACCGGCATCACCTTCACCTTTGGCGGCCTCAAAATCTCGAACGCTGCCGAGGTCGAAGACACCGCCGGCCGGCCGATCGGCGGGCTGTTTGCGGCGGGTGAGATTGTCGGAGGACTGTTCTATCACAATTACGCCAGCGGCACCGGTTTGATGGCCGGAGCCGTGTTCGGCCGCCTTGCCGGACGCGGTGCCGACGCCGCGGCGCGACGCTAGCTGGCGGGCGATCGGGGCCCGGATCGAGCGCTTCACCCCGATGTTTCGGCGAGCGAAGGGTGGCCGATCCAGACCCGGTTCATCAAGCGGACCAAGGGGGTAGGCGCTCGCCCGGCGAGCCGGGCGCAGGCTTCGCGATAGGGCGCCACGTGGCGCAACACCCCCGGCAAAAGCGGGTAGATGGCAGCGATCGCCGCCTGGGCGCGCCTTGCGCGGTGCTCTTCGCCCGGCCCGTAGGGCAGAGCAAACCCCGCGCGCAGCTTTTCGGGCAACATTGCGGCGGTCAGGGCGATATACCAGCCGGGTGGCCGCAAAGGGGGTCGAGCGCCGGTCAGCGAGCGGTCGGCAATGCGGCGCGCGGCAATGCCGACCGCAATCGTATCCGAGGCGATCATCTGCTCGACATAACCGGCGAAGGTCGGCCAATCCTGAGGCAGAGCCGTCTGCGGGATGCCGAAAAATCCCGCGAACCGGCGAAATTCGCGGTAATAGCAATCGCGCTCGGCAGGCGACAGCGGCGTCGAGACGATTTCATAGGCGGTGATGCTGCTGTCCGCCAGGGTCGCAAAGACCCAGCTCAGCGCCGCCACGTCATTGG
>JAJPIH010000263.1 GCA_021324875.1 Alphaproteobacteria bacterium | reverse complement strand
CCGGCGGCTCGGTGTTGGGCAGCGCCGCCATCGTCGTCACCCCGCCCGCCGCTGCCGCCGCACCGCCGCTCTCGATCGATTCCATATGTTCGGCGCCAGGCTCGCGCAGCTGCACACGCATATCGACAAGGCCCGGCGCCAGGCACAACCCGTCGCCGGCGACGGTCTCGGCGTCGGCGTCGGCGATGGCGCCGCCAACCGCAGCGATCCGGGCGCCCTCGATCAACAGATCGCCGGTCGCATCGCGCCTTGCCGCCGGGTCGATCAGCCGCGCGCCGCGGATCAAGACACGCCGCGTCACGACCGATCCTCGTCGTATCGGTCGCTGTCGTGACCGGGATCGACCCGGACCACCTTCACCTCCGGACAGAACCCGACGCCCGCCATAAACACGGGCCCGGCGCGGGTCTGCGAGGCGACTTCCATCAGCTGACCGGCGGCAGGTTTGACCGGCGGCCGGCGAGAATTTCAAGGCAGGCCATGCGCACCGCGACCCCCATCTCGACCTGCTCGCGGATCAGGCTGCGATCGATATCGTCGGCGACCTCGCTGCCGATCTCGACCCCGCGATTCATCGGGCCGGGATGCATGATCAGCGCATCGGGCTTGGCTCGGCGCAATTTGTCGTAATCGAGCCCGAAGAAATGAAAGTATTCACGGGTCGAGGGCACAAACGAGCCGTGCATGCGTTCGCTCTGCAGCCGCAGCATCATCACGATATCGACATCGGCAAGGCCCGCGTTCATGTCGTGATGCACCTCGACCCCAAGCCGCTCGATCGCGGCCGGCAGCAAGGTGCGCGGCGCCACGACCCGTACCCGCGCGCCCATCGTGTTCAACAGCGCGATGTTCGAGCGCGCCACCCGGCTGTGCAGAATGTCGCCGCAAATCGCGACCACGAGACCCGTGAGCCGCCCCTTGCGCCGCCGCATCGTCAGTGCATCGAGCAGCGCCTGGGTCGGATGCTCGTGGCTGCCGTCGCCGGCGTTGATGACGGCGCCATCGACCTTTTCCGACAGCAATTGCACCGCACCCGATTCGGGATGCCGCACGACCAGCACGTCGGGGTGCATCGCGTTCAGGGTCATCGCCGTGTCGATCAGGGTCTCGCCCTTGACCATCGAACTGACCGCGACGGCCATGTTGACGACGTCGGCGCCAAGCCGCTTGCCGGCCACCTCGAACGAGGTGCGGGTGCGCGTCGAGTTCTCGAAAAAGCAGTTGATCAGCGTGCGTCCGCGCAACAACGAACGCTTTTTGTCAGCCTGCCGGTTGAGCTCGACATAGCTGTCGGCGAGATCGAGAAACAACTCGATCTCCGCCGGCGACAATCCCTCGATGCCGAGGAGGTGGCGGTGCCGGAACGCGGTGTCCGGATCGGCATCCTGCATTGGCGGCCGAATATAATAATGCCAATGCCGAGCCGCAAGCCGCTGTGGTGCGCCGATCGCGACGACCCTCAGTCGTCGCCGCCGAGCCAGTCGAGGGCGGGCTCATGCTCAAGCCGTTGCAGCCGCTCGAACAACGCCATGGCCCGCGCTTCGCCCTGCGCCCCGCGCACCAGCCGCAGGAATTTGTCTCCGAGATCAGCGGGATCGAGGGTGCCGTCGGCGACGGTCGCCGAGAACTCCCGGCCGCTGCCGAGGGTTACCGTGACCATCGTCGGCGGCGCGCCGTGGCCGGCCTCCGGCGGCGCGGCGGCAAGACTGACGCGGCGGCATAGCCCGCGGATGGCCGGGTCATCGAGCGCGCCCTCGGCAAAGGATTCGGGGTTGCGCGGGTCGCGGAATAGGGCCAGCGCGGCGCAAAACGGGACGCTGTACTGCGCCATCATCAGATCGGCGGGCTCGGAAATGTTGTGCAGCTTCGCCATACGCTCGCTGCCGGTAATGCTGATCCGCTCGACCTCGCCGCCGGCAAAGCCGTGCTCGGCCTGCAATTGGGTGAGGGCCTTGACGGCGGCATGGGCGTTGGCGTGGCACGGGTAGCGCTTGAGGGCGATGCTGTTTGTCGCCCAGGATTCCCCCAAACCCTTGGTCAGTTCGCCCACATCCCATTCGCGGCAGAACACGGCGAGAAAACCGAACGGGCCCTCGAGCACGCTGTCGGGCGCGGTGAAGCCATCGGCCGCCAGGCTTGCCGCCAAGACCCCGCCTTCCGAGGCGCGACCCAGATGCAGCCTCTTGACCATGCCGCCCTTGCCGGCGCGGGCGAATTCGAGCAAGCCGGAAGCCAGCGAGCCGGCGATGCCAAGGGCGGCGGCCATGCGCTCGGCGTCAAGCCCCAGCAGATGCCCGCCGGCGATGGCGCCGCCGAACGGCCCGGTATTGCCGGGCGCGTGAAAGACGCGCTGCTCGTTGGTATGTCCGGTGGCGCGGCCGATCCGGGTCATGACCTCGCAGCCCGCGACAAACGCCGCGATCAGGTCACGGCCGCTGGCTCCTTGCTGCTGGGCGATCGCCAGCGCCGGCGGCAGCAGGGTGGCGCCGGGGTGAACCCCGGCCCCGGGCCGGGTCAGGCTGTCGAGATCGAAGGCGTGCGCCAAGGCGCCGTTGGCGAGCGCCGCCGCGGGCGCGGTGACCGGCGCTCCGCCCGCCCCGAGAATGTGGCATTTCCCGCCGGGACCGGTACGCCGCGCGTAATCGATAACGATGCGACTCCAGGGCAAAGCCGCGCCGCAAATGATCGCCGCGACCGTGTCGGCAATGCAATCCTTGGCCCGCTGAATGATCTCCGGCGGCAACTCCTGATAGCGGAGCCCCGCCGCATAACGCGCCAACCGCACCGTTTCGTGCGCCATCGTCCTTGCGCCCCCGACCTATCCCGATCCGCGATTAAGCCACGAAAGAGGGCGCCAGCGAAGCGGCTTGCGCCGGACGAGGCGGCTCAACCGGCGGCAAGGACGCGGATGCCCGGCACGATAAAATTGCCGGCGATCAGTTTGAGCCGCTCGTCGGCAGCATCCAAATGGGCGCGGCGCAACGCGAAGAGCGCCCGGCCGGTCGCGGTCTTGGTCCACAGCCAGTCGCCGAGCTGGCGGCTCGACGGTTTGCTGCCGGGAATGAGGGCGGCTTCGAGCACATACGCCTTGACGTCGTCGATTGCAAAGCGCAGCGCCAAGGGTGCCGACATGTCGCCGACCGGGCTCTCCGGCGCCGCGCCGCGCAACCAGCGCGCGACGTAATCAACGGCCTCGGCAATGGGAAGCCCCGAGAGCCCGAGCGTGGTCCGGGCGCGCGCCGCGACCGAGCGGTCATAGGCGGCGGCGAGCCGTGCGGTCTCAGCCACGAATGCATCGGCAAGCGCGGCCGGCGAATGATCGGCCGCCGGCGCCTCCAGGATCGGCGGATGCCAGCCGGGATCGGGCCGCTCGCGCGGGTCGGTCTGCGGGAAGTCGGCGATCCGCACCGGTCCGCCACCCTCGCCGAGCATCCGCAAGGCCGCCCGGATCACGGCATTCTGGAATTCCGGATCAGCCGGCGGTCCGAACGGGCGACCCAGTTCAAACGGCACCCACAATGCGCGCGGCGGGTGGGTGTTCTCGATCTGGGGTCGGATCAGACCGATCGCGACCGTCGCAATGCCCTCTTCCTCGATGTAATGCCCAAGCGCGCTCACGGCGCGCGTGCAGAGCGGTCAAACCGGGGAGAGGATGACGGCGTCGACCTTGTCTTGGCGCAGCAAGCCGGCGACCTCGCGGGCATGGGTTTCCATTTGCACCGGGTCGGTCGCCCCCATGAACGAGTAATGAGCCGCCGCCACCGAGCCGATCTCGCCCGCCGCCGCCATCGCGTTCAACCGGTCAAGCGGGAAGACAACGTTCCAATCCTCCTGAAATCCGTTGCGGTCGAAATTGATCGAGATATGGCTGAGGAGGAGCTGGTCGGGCCGCGTCGTCGCCGGAATGACGCGGTAATCGGGGTCGCGGCCGCGAAACGGCTTTTCGCCGCGGACAACCAGCCCGGCCGATGAGACGATCGCGACCCGCCGCTCGGCGAGCGGCGGCCCCGCGACCCAGGGCCGGGTCGCGAACTCCGGACATTCGAGTTCGGCGAGCCGTTTGGCCATCGCCGCCGGAAGATCGCCCAAGCGCATCGGCTCGTCTCCTGCATTCGCTCTCAACGCAGGTTGTCCCGCCCGCCCCGTCGCGGTCAATGCCTATCGTCCGGGTTTTACAAGCGTGTGACCACGCCTCTAACCGCGACGCTCGCGACCGCCCGGCCGGTCGCTGTTTTCACCGTTAGTCGCCGTTTTTTTCCCGTTATTTGCAGGCAATCTACAGCGCATTGGGCCAATCTCGCTCGCCGGCTATTTGGCGACGTAACGCGACCGCGCGGCTGCATTGTCCTCGCGCACCTGTTGCCGCTCCTCGGGTGTCACGCACACAACGTCCCCCGGCTTTGCCTCACGCCAGACGTAACCGCTTCTGCAGGTGTTACTGCCATAACCTCTGTTGACGTTGCTGATCCGGTAGGACGCTTGTTGGTTGTCACTGGCGGCTTGAGCCCGCTGGGTCGGCGTCACGCAGACATGGTCTCCGGCAAAGGCATCGCGCCAGACATAGCCGCTGATGCAGGTATCGGGTCCGTAAGGCTGCGCCAGTCCGGCGCTTGCTAAACCGGCGCCAATATCGCGGCCCGTTTGTCAAATTTTGCCATGGTAATTCTCCACTGGTTGCGTGCGTCGAACGTAAGTCGGAGCCTTTGCCCCGCTGCATGCACAGAATCCCTCTCATCCGACCCGCCTAATGGCGCAGGCCTCCGGGTGCGCACGCAGCCGATTAAACTTAAGAACAGCTTACGTAGAATTTTGTGAACCGCGTCACATGGCGTGATCGGCGCGGAATTGGCGCCGCCGCTACAGCGGCCATTCCCACTGGCCGAGCATCGGGTTAGGCTGGGCCCTCGCAAAACTTCGACGCGGCAGCGCAGCATGCTCGACATTTCCACCGGAACGGCGCCGCCACAGCCGACCCGGCTCGCGGATTACCAGCCACCCGCTTTTGTCATCGATACCGTCGATTTG
>JAJPIH010000370.1 GCA_021324875.1 Alphaproteobacteria bacterium | reverse complement strand
TTCGGGGCGGTTGTGCTCAAAGGCAAAATGGCCGAACCAGGCGCAAAGATAACCGGCAAGCGGTGCCGCGACCAGCCACCGCCAATCGCCGGTGATCGCCGCGGCGAGCAACGCCGTGAGCGCGAGAACCGTACCGCTATAGTGCAGCGCCCGGCTGCGCGGGTTGCGATGCGCGCCGAGGTAACGGCGCCAGAATTCGGCGTAGGTCATCGCCGGCATCTGCCCGCAGCCGCAAGAGCCGAGGCCCCGGGCCGCGCAGGCGCGGGCGGATCCGGCAATGCGACGATGTGCGGCGCGGCGCCCATCTCGGTTCGACCGGCGCGGCCTCTATCCAGCCGGCGCTTGTAAAGCGACGGACGACAGCGTAAGTCAGCAGCCATTCCCGAAACGCTTTCGACGGCGGAGTCGATCGATGGGGTTCAAAGTAGCGGTGGTCGGCGCCACCGGCAATGTCGGGCGCGAAATCTTGACAACCCTCGCCGAGCGCGATTTCCCCGCCGACAAGGTCGTGGCCCTCGCCTCCTCGCGTTCGGTCGGCAAGGAGGTCTCCTTCGGCGAAGACGAGGTGCTCAAGGTCGAAGCCCTCGACACATACGATTTTCGCGGCACCGATATTGTGCTGTCGTCGCCGGGCGCCAAGGTGTCGGCGCAATTCGCGCCGCGCGCCGCCAAGGCCGGCGCGGTGGTGATCGACAACACCTCCTGTTTCCGTATGGAGCCGGACGTGCCGCTGGTCGTGCCGGAGGTCAATCCGCAGGCGATTGGCGATTTTCGCAAGCGCCACATCATTGCCAACCCCAACTGCTCGACGATTCAGATGGTCGTGGCCCTGAAGCCGCTGCACGACCTTGCCCGCATCAAACGCGTCGTCGTCGCGACCTATCAATCGACCTCGGGGGCCGGACGCGCGGCGATGGACGAGCTTTTCAACCAGACGCGCGCGATTTTTGTCAACGACCCGATCAAGCCCGAGCAGTTCACCAAGCAGATCGCGTTCAACGCGATCCCGCACATCGACATTTTTATGGATGACGGGTCGACCAAGGAAGAATGGAAGATGTCGGTCGAGACCCGCAAGATCCTCGACCCCGACATTGCCGTCGTGGCGACTTGTGTGCGCATCCCGGTGTTTATCGGTCATGGCGAGGCGGTCAATGTCGAGTTCGAACGCGCGCTCAGCGAAGAAATGGCGCGCGCGGCGTTGCGCCGGGCGCCGGGTGTGAGCGTCGTCGATCATCGCGTCGATGGCGGCTATGTCACCGCGACCGAGGCGGCCGGCGAAGACGAAGTCTATGTCAGCCGTATCCGTCGCGATCCGACCGTTCCCTTTGGGCTGAGCTTCTGGGTCGTCGCCGACAATCTGCGCAAGGGTGCGGCGCTCAACGCTGTGCAGATCGCCGAAATACTCGCCCGCGACTATCTCGGCGGCAAGCGCGCCGCCGCCCCCTCGAACGTCGCGCCGCTGCGGCGCAAAACCGGGTAAGCGCCGCGCTATTCCGGCTCTTCGGCGGGGTCCGAGATCAGCAGCCGGGTCGGGAAGCCGGCTTGGTTGAGGGCCGCGATCAAGACTTCGACATGGCGGCGGTTCTGGGTCTCGACGACAACATCGAGCTCGGCGCGCTTGACCGAGGTGTCGTGAAACAGCCGCTGGTGGTGGACTTCGACGATATTTCCGGCATGCTTTCCGATAATGCCTGACACCTTGGACAGCGCGCCCGGGACGTCCGGCAGCTCGGCGCGCAGCCGGACAAGACGCCCCGCGTGCACCAAGCCGCGCATCAGGATCGAGGCCAGCAGCCTTGCGTCGATGTTGCCGCCGCTGACGACGATCGCCAGCTTTTTGCCGCGAAACCGACGCGCCGACGCCATCACCGCGGCAATGCCGCTGGCGCCGGCGCCTTCGGCCAGCAGCCGCTGCTCTTCCAGCAGGCGGGTAATCGCGTTTTCGATCGCAATCTCGTCGACCAGCAGAATGTCCGAGACGAGCGCTGCGACGATCCGCCGCGTCAACAGGCCCGGATCCTTGACCGCGATGCCTTCGGCCAAGGTCATCGGTTCGGCTGGCGGGCCGGGCTCCCGGCCGTGCAGCAGCCGCTGCATCGCCGGATAGAGCTGCGCCTGCACCCCAAAGATTTCGGTGCGCGGCGCCAGCGCTTTGGCAGCGACGGCGACGCCCGAGATCAAACCGCCGCCGCCGACCGGGACCACGATCGCGTCGAGATCGGGAATTTCGGCCAAGACTTCGAGCGCGATCGTGCCCTGTCCGGCGATCACCACCGGATCGTCATAGGGATGGACGAAAACGAGGCCGTGTTCGCGGGCCAGCGCCTGGGCCGCCGCGGCCGCCGCGGCAAGCCCGGCGCCGCGCAACAACACCGTGGCGCCAAAGGCCTCGGTGTGGTCGATCTTGGTGAACGGGGTGCCTTCGGGCATCACGATCGTCGCCGGAATGCCAAGACGCTGCGCGTGGCAGGCGACGCCCTGCGCGTGGTTGCCGGCCGACATCGCGACCACCCCGGCGCGGCGTTCGGCCGGGCCAAGGCTCAACAGCTTGTTCAGCGCACCGCGCTCCTTGAACGAGCCGGTGCGCTGCAGATTTTCGAGCTTGAGCCAGATCTCGGCGCCGATTTGTTCGGAAAGGGCGCGCGCGGCGACCAAGGGCGTGCGCGCCACCGCGCCCGCGAGGGCCGCACCGGCGGCGCGGACATCGTCGAGGGTCACCGGCAGATCGTTCATTTCGCCGGGACCAGATCGAGGGTGGCAACGGCGGCGGCGCGCCCGGGGACGAGCAGCGCAAAATCGCGCCAGCGCCGCACAAGATCGGCAAAATGCCGCGACAACGGATTGCCGGATTGGCCCGGGGCAACGATCATCCGCGCCTGGTCGGGGGCGGCAAGGTCGGTGACGATGCGCAAGCCGGCGCCAAAGGTCTGGTCAAAGGGGTGGGCGGCGTCGCGCACCCGGCTCGGCGCGTGGTCGACGGTGTCGAACGCCCCGCCGGTGGCGATCGACGGCACCGCCCAGCGCCGCACCAGCGGGATGCGCCCCAACAGCGGATTGGCGAAAACCGCGCGATGGGCCCGCCCCTAAATCCAGCGGCTCATATCGCCGCCGTAAGCCGTCCGCAGCTCGGCCACAGCCGCCTTCAGCGCGGCCAGCAGACGGCCGGCGCAGGTTTCAGCCCGCGGGTGCCGCGGGTCGTCGCACCATTCCGGCCGCTTGGCCAACACCGCCTCCATGACTGCGGGGCGCAAGCCCCAATAATCCGCCACCTTATCGCCGAAACGGCCGTACAGCACCGCGTAGCTGAATTGCCGCAGCCAGGCGATGAACAACAACGGCGCGACCTTGTCGCGGTCCATGTGAAAATCCCACTGCCGCAGGATGTCGAGCGCCTGCCCAGTCAAGGCGTCATCGGCGGTGATCCGGGTCATCAGCGGGACGAGCCGTGCCGCCATCAGCGACAGCGTGTCGGCCTGGATCGCGGCGCTGCTCGCCGGCGTCTGGGGGGGTGTCTTGTCGAGCAAGGCGTTGATGCGCTCGGCGCGATCAGGCAAATCCCAATCGAGGCTCAGGAAATAGGGGTAAGTGTCGGGCACGATTTTGTTGTTGGCGCTGACAAAGCGGCCGGAAGGCGGATTGATCGCGCTCGGCAGCTGGTCGAAAGGGATAAAGCCCGTCCAATCATATGCCCCGCTCCAGCCCGGTGCGGGCATCCAGCCGTCGCCTTTTTTGCGGATCGGCACCAGGCCCGGCGCGATAAAGCCAATCGTGCCGCTGTCGTCGCCGTAAACAATGTTCTGCACCGGCCCGACAAAATTGCGCCAAGCCGCGCGGAAATCGGTCCAATTCGTCGCGTGGCTCGCCGCCCATAGCGCCTCGGCGCTGCGGTCGCCGGGCAAAAGAAATGTCGCCGAGAGGGCGAGCACCCGGTCCTGAGGGGCAAGCCCGGCCGGCAGCACGTCCGACAACACCGGACCATGGCGGGTCGCGCGCACCACAAAGTCGACCGGTGCGGCACCGCGCACCGCGATCGTCTCGTGCCGGGTCATAAAGCGCGCCGAGCCGTCGGGGGTCAGATAACGGCGGGGATCGCCGGGGTCGATTTTTTCGATAAAGAGATCCTCGACGTCGGCGGTTGTCGTCGTAAAGCCCCAGGCGATATGCCGGTTATGGCCGATCACCACAAACGGAATGCCGGGGGCGGTGGCGCCGGCGAGCTCGCCGTCCGGGGTTTCAAGCCGGGCGAGATACCACGGCCCGGGCGCGCCGAGGTCGAGATGCGGGTCGTTCGCGACAATCGGTTTGCCGCTCTGGCTGTGGCGGCCGTCGACGACCCAATTGTTGGACGCGTAACGCGGGCCGACCACGGGCGGCAGGGAGCGCAGCAACCGGCCGAGGGCGAGCCGGCGATAGAACGGGAGGAGTTCGGCCAACGTGACCGGGCCATCCTTCGGATAGCCGGGGTAGAGAAAGGCGAGGTCGGCCGGCGACAGCGATTGCGCGAGCTTGGCGCGCTCCAACTCGCCGCGATAATTGCCGCCGACCTGGATCGCCATCAGCTTGCCCCAGGCAAGACTGTCGGCGGGCCGCCACGGCTCGGGCGAAAACCGCAGCAGCACAAATTCGGGCGGCAGCGCCCCGCGACGCGTCGCCAAAAACGCGTTGACCCCGGCGGCGTAGGCCGACAGCACGCGGTTGAGCTTCACCGACAGAACCGGCATCTCCTGGTCGGCGGCGCGATAGAGGCCCAGCACCCGCATCATCCGATCGACCGGCACCGCCTCCGGGCCGAAGATTTCGGCAAGGCGTCCGGCCGCGTAACGCCGCATCAGCTCCATCTGAAACAGCCGGTCCTGGGCGTGGACGAAACCGAGCCCAAAGGCCGCGTCTTCATCGCTCGCGGCGGTGATGGTCGGTATGCCGTCCGCGTCGCGCGTGATGCGCACCGGCGCCAAGAGCCCGGCTACGGCGATGCGCCCGCCGGTTTGCGGCAGCGACGAACGCAGATAGACGAAGAACCCGGCGCCGGCCACCGCCACGAGCAGCACGACGAGGCCGGCGATGCGCAGCCCGATCCCTCCCCAGCCCCGCAGGCGCGGGCGGGGCCGGGAAGAAAACCCCGTCAAAGGCCGAGTTCGCGCAAGATGCGCTCGCGGTCGGCATTAAGATCGGGCGCCGGGCGGCGTGTCTCGGGATCTTCAAAGGCGGAGAATTTCATCGGATTACCGGCCAATTGCAGCCGCCCCATTGTCGGATCCTCGACCCCGACCAGCATGTTGCGGGCCGCGGCCTGCGGATGTGCCAGCGCCTGGGCGATATTGTTGACCGGACCGCACGGGACCCCGGCCGCCTCCAGCACCTCGATCCAATGCCCGGTGCCGGCGGTCTGCAGCACGCGCTCGATTTCGCGCTTCAGCAGGCCCTGGTTTTCGTTGCGCAAGCCATTGGATTGAAAACGCGGGTCGGCGGCGAGGTCTTGGCGGCCGAGGGCCTCGGCAAGCTTGGCGAACAGGCCGTCATTGCCGGCGGCGATGATGATGTTGCCATCGGCGGTCGCAAACGCCTCAAACGGCGTGATCGAGGGATGGCGCGCCCCCATCGGGCCGGGAATTTCGCCGGTCGAGGTATAGCGGACAATCGCGTTTTCGAGGAGCGCCAACTGGCAATCAAACAGCGCCACATCGACCTTGGTCGCCTCGCCGGTGCGCTCGCGATGGAGCAGTGCGGCGTTCAAGGCGATCGCGGTAAACAGCCCGCCGCCGAGGTCGCCGATCGAGGTGCCGACCCGGGTCAATGGCATGCCGGGGTGGCCGGTGATGCTCATCACCCCGCCCAGCCCCTGCACCACCATGTCGTAGGCCGGATAGTGGGAATAGGGACCGCTATGACCAAACCCCGAGGCCGCGGCATAAACCAGCCGCGGATAACGCGGGTGCAACGTGTCCCAGCCATAGCCAAGCCGTTCCATCGTGCCGGGGCGGAAATTCTCTACCAGCGCATCGGCCTTATCCAGCAAGCGCTCGAAGACCTCACGGTCGGATGCCGATTTGAGGTCGAGGGCGATCGACTCCTTGCCGCGGTTGACCGACGCGAAATAGGCCGATTTGCCGTTCAGGAATGGCCCGTAATGGCGCGCATCGTCGCCTTGACCGGGGGGCTCGACCTTGATCACCCTCGCCCCGAGCTCGGCCATCAGCAAGGTGCAATAAGGACCGGCGAGAATGCGCGACAGATCGACAATGGTGATGCCTGAGAGCGGCCCGGGTTGCGCCATGCCATGCTTCCTTGATCCGAGGGGCTACGGCGTCAATAGCGCAGAGCACGTGCCACCCGCAACCGGCCCTGAGCCGCCGGCCGGCGGGGCTGGTCTTGGCGGCGGCCGCGGGTCGCGGTTGCGACGGCGAGCCCGCTCATTATGTCAATAGCGGCATGTTAAGAGCGGCCCCGATCGCGGCCACGGCGTCGAGCGTCACCGCGCAGGCCCCGCGCCGGCAGGCCGGGCCCGGCCGGGTGGTCGAGGGACGGGTGGTCGAGGGCCGGACGGTCGAGGGCCGGGCGGTTGTCTTGTCGCGCGGTTTGCGCAGGATCAACGGGGGATCTGGTTCGTGCGGCAGGTCTGGCTAGCGGCGGCGATCCTGATCATGGCGGCAAAAGCGGCGCTCGCCGCCGCCACCGGCTGGGTGGGCGATGACCATTCGGCGGCGCGGCTGATTACCGCGGTCGATGCGCTCGGCGCCGACAAGACGATCTGGGCGGGGCTCGAAATCCGCCTGGCGCCGGGCTGGCATTCCTATTGGCGAACCCCGGGCGATGCCGGGGTGCCGCCGAGCCTCGACTGGAGCGGCTCGCAAAACCTCGCCCGCGCCGAGGTCGATTGGCCGGCCCCGGCGCGATATTCGCTGCAGGGTTTCGAGACCGCGGGCTACATCGACCATGTCGTATTGCCGTTGCATCTGAGCCTGAGCCAACCGGGCCGCCCCCTTGTGCTCGCGGCGCAAGTCAGCTGGGCGGCGTGCGCCCAAATTTGCGTGCCCTATACGGCCAAATTTGCCTTGACCCTGCCGCCGGGAGCGGCGACGCCGTCACCGCAGGCGGGGTTGATCGAAGCCGCCCGCGCCCGCGTACCGGGCGCGCTTGCCGCCGCCGGGATCACGCTCCTCGGCGCCAACGTCAGGGCCGATGGCGACAACGCGACGCTGAATGTGGTTTTGCGCAGCCGCAAGGCTCCGTTTACAGCCCCCGATCTGTTTGTCGAAGGCCTCGACCAAGGATCGCCCGGCCGCCCGGTGGCCGCGCTGTCCGAGGGTGGCCACGCGGCAGCGCTCGACGTGCCGGTGCGCGGCATTCATGCGGCGGCGATCGCCGGCAAACCGCTGACCCTGACCCTGGTCGACGGCGGGCGAGCCGCACAATTTACCGCGAGGCCCGGGCTGGCGGCGCCCGGCCCGGGGGCCGCCGCGATCCCCCGCCTGTTGCCGATCCTGGCGATTGCGCTGCTCGGCGGCCTGGTATTGAACGCGATGCCGTGCGTGCTGCCGGTGCTGTCGCTGAAATTGTTGTCGGTCGCCAGCCACGCCGGAGCCGAGCGGCGGCGGATCCGGGCCGGCCTGGTCTTTACCGCGCTTGGCGTGATTGCGTCGTTCGCGCTGATTGCCGCCGTCCTGATCGGCCTCAAGGCGTCGGGTGCGGCGGTCGGCTGGGGAATCCAGTTTCAATGGCCGTGGTTCATCGCCGCCATGGCGGCGCTGACGACGCTGTTCGCGGCGAGCCTGTGGGGCTGGCTGCCGATCCTGCTGCCGCGCTTTGCCTATAACGCGGCGGCCGAGTTGCGCGGCGCCGCGGCCCATACCGACGCCTTTCTGACCGGCGCTTTTGCGACCCTGCTCGCAACCCCTTGCTCGGCGCCGTTTGTCGGCACCGCGGTCGGGTTTGCGCTGGCGCAGGGTCCGGCCGAAATCGCGGTCGTCTTTGTCGCCCTCGGAACCGGGATGGCCGCGCCCTATCTCGCGGTTGCGGTGTTTCCGCGACTGGTTCGCCTGCTGCCGCGGCCGGGCAGGTGGATGAACGGGTTGCGCATCATTCTCGGCGCGGCCCTGCTCGCCACGGCGATCTGGCTGTTGTCGGTCTTGGCGGCGCTGTCGGGCCTGAGAGTGGCGCTGCTCGTCGCCGCGGCGCTGGCCGCAATCCTGGCGCTGCTGGCGGTCAAGGCGCGCGGCTGGCTGGCGGCCGGGGCGGCGCGAGCCGCCGGAATAGCGGTTGCCGGCCTTGTCGCTGCGGCGGTGCTGGGGCCGGCCCTGGCCGGGGTTTCGACGCCCGGCCGCGCCGATCGCGGCGGGCCGTGGCGCGCCTTCGACCCCAACGCCATTCCGCGCTTGGTCGCCGGCGGCAAAGTCGTGTTTGTTGATGTCACCGCGGCGTGGTGTCTTACCTGCAAGGTCAACGAAGCGGCGGTGCTCGACCGCGACCCGGTCGCGGCCCGGCTGTTCAGCGCGGGCGTGGTGGCGATGCGCGCCGACTGGACCCGGCCCGACCCGGCGCTCGGCCGTTATCTGGCAAGTTTTGGCCGCTACGGGATCCCGTTCAATGCGGTGTACGGGCCGAACCGGCCGGCCGGTGAAGTCTTGCCGGAACTGCTGACGACGGGCGCGGTCGAGCGGGCACTCGACCGCGCCGGCGCGCCCGGCTAGCCCCGCGCCCGGCTAGCCCCGCGCCCGGCTAGTCCCGCGCCCGGCTAGTCCCGGGCCGGATTTGCCGCTGCCGAACGGTCATTGTCGGAATTGCGAAATTGCGATATCGGTGGGGCGGCTGGCGCGAGACAGCCGCTTTGACCCGCGGCTTTGGGGCCGAATTGGCGCGGCGCCTTGCGGGGTTGGCCGATTGGTGGCGGCGACGCGATGCGCGACCCCTACGACGACGACCGCGAAGGCGACGACCGGCGGACGGCGGCGTTGATGGGGCTGGCGGTGGTGCTGTCGCTGGCGATCGCCGGCATCGTCCTGGTCCGCGACCTGGGTCGGGAAGCGGCGCTTGAGGATTGTCTGATGCAAGGGCGCACCAATTGCGCCCCGATCGAGCTGCCGCAACAATAGGGGAACGCCGCCTGCGACGTTTTGTGCGCGCCGGCGCCGCGACGGTCGGGATGGACAGGAACCGCCGCAGGCTATAGAGATAGTCTATGATAGACCCCGATTAGCTTAGCGAAAGGTTCGCCCGTCCATGCTCAGACGCGCGATCATCCCGGTTCTGCTGGTATTTACAGCCGCGATCTTGGTGTTTTGGCTGCACGACACCGGCGGCAACGGCCCGCATGCCGCCGCCCAGACGGCACCGCCCTTGGTTCCGGTCACCGCCGGCACCGTGGTGGCGCAAAACGTGCCGGTCTTTCTGCGCGGGATTGGCACGGTGCAGGCGTACAACACCGTCGCGGTTAAAACCCGGGTCGATGGCCAGATCGTCAAGGTCTATTTCAAAGAAGGCGAAGAGGTTAAAGAGGGCGACCCGCTGTTCCAGATCGACCCGCGCCCCTATCAGGCCGCCCTGGAACAGGCGCAGGCAACCCAGCAAAAGGACGAGGCGCAACTGGCCGGGGCCAAGCTCGATCTCGAACGCTATGCAAGACTGCTCGGCACCGGCTATCAGACGCGGCAGAGCTACGACCAGCAGACCGCGCTGGTTGCCCAATTGCAAGCCGCGATCAAGGGCGACCAGGCGGCGATCGACAATGCCGCGCTCAACCTCGGCTATGCCACCATTCGCTCGCCGATCAACGGCCGGCTGGGCGCGCGGCTGGTCGACAAGGGCAACCTCGTCCACGCCAACGACAACACCGCGTTGGTAACGATTACCGAGCTGAAGCCGATCTTTGTCAGCTTTACGCTGCCGCAGGACGCGGTCGACGAATTGCGCCAGGAACAGGCCAAGGCTCCGCTGACGGTGCGCGCCTATTCGAGCGACGGCAACACGCTGTTGTCGGTCGGCAAACTGACGCTGATCGACAACCAGATCGATCAGGCGACCGGGACGATCCATCTGAAGGCGCGGTTTGACAACCTCGACGAGCGGCTGTGGCCTGGCGAATTTGTCAGCGTGCGGGTGATCCTGAAGACCCTGCCCGATGTCGCCACGGTGCCCTCGCAAACCGTCCAAGAAGGCGCCGACGGCAATTACGCCTACATCATCAAACCCGACAACACCGTCGAGCGGCGGCCGGTCACCGTCGCCTCGGTACAAGACGGTATTGCCGTCATCACCAAGGGATTGAGCGCCGGTGAACGGGTTGTCGTCGATGGCCAGTACCGCCTGACCGACGGGGCGCGCGTCAGAATTCTGCCACCGCGAG
>JAJPIH010000068.1 GCA_021324875.1 Alphaproteobacteria bacterium | reverse complement strand
GTTTCGAGGATCGTGCCGTCGGCGTCGAACAGCCAGCCGTGATAGCAGCAGCGGATGCCGCGCTCGCCGATCAGCCCGAATTCGAGCGAGGTGCCGCGATGCGGACAGTGCAGTTCGAGCAATCCGATCGTGCCCGACCGGTCGCGGTAGATGACAAGGCCTTCACCGAGAATGCGCAACCGGCGCGGCACCGCTCCCAATTTTGCCGTCTCGATGACCGGTTGCCAGAACCGACGGAGATATTCGCCGCATGGCGTTCCCGGCCCGACCCGGACCAGCTCTTCATCGATCGGCGGTTTCTCGCGATGGTAATAGGCGTTGTAGGGTCGGGTCAAAAACGGGGCGCGCTCGGACATCCGGGTCCTCTCCTCGGCGGGTCGGCTGATCGTCTGACCGCGTGATTCTGAGCCTCGGCCGCTCGGTCGGTCAAGCCGGCCGCCTGATTGCGTCGTCGTCATCGGCAAGCGGACCTTCGCCACGGCTTGTGCCCCGGCGAGGCGGTCGCGGTCAACCCCTAGCCGGTGGGCCCGCCAACCCGGAACCGGGCTTGCTCGATCGCCGCCAGCACCCGGCGCGGCGTGATCGGGGTTTCGTTGACTTCGGCGCCGAGCGCCGACAGCGCGTCACGCACGGCATTGGCGATCGCCGCCGGCGGCCCGACCGCCCCGCCCTCGCCCATGCCCTTCATACCGTATTCGGTGGCGGCGGCGGGTGTGTGCAAATGGCCGATCTTGATCGCCGGCATCTCCGCCGCCCCCGGCATCAGATAGTCGGCCAAGGTGCCGGCGAGCGGTTGTCCGGCCTCGTCATAGGGGATTTCTTCGTAAAGCGCGGTGCCGATACCCTGGACGACCCCGCCCCGGATCTGGCCTTCGACCAGCATCGGGTTGATCATCGTGCCGCAATCCTCGGCGACCGCGAAATCGAGCAATTCGACAAACCCGGTCTCGGGATCGACCGCGACCACCGCGCCATGCGTCGCATAGGAAAACACGCCGGTCCCCACGGCCGGCTCATAGGTCGCGACCGCTTCAAGCAGGGGATCGACGCCCGGCGGCAGCCCGTCCATGCGCAGATGCGCCACCTTGGCAATCTCGGCGATCGACACTGAACCCTGCGGCCCGCGCACAGCGCCGTCTCGACAGCGCACCGCGGCGACATCGCATTGCAGCAGATGCGCGCCGATGCGGTTGAGCTTGTCGCGCAGAGCCCGGCTGGCGCGGGCCACCGCACCGCCCGACATGACCATGCTGCGCGAGGCAAAGGTGCCAAAGCCGAAGGCGCTGGTCTCGGTGTCGCCGTGGCGCACCGCGATCCGCGCCGGGTCGATGCCGAGCTCGTGATGCGCGATCTGCGAGAGGGCGGTTTCGAGCCCCTGACCGTGCGACTGGATGCCGACCATCAAGACGAGACTGCCGTCGGGCAGGATGCGCGCCGTGCAGCTCTCGAACCCCGGCACAATCGCCGCGCCGCGGGCGACAAACTCGGCCGCACCATGCGCGGTCTGCTCGGCGAACACGGCAAAGCCGATGCCGATCACGCGGCCGTCGGGCTCGCCCCGCCGCTGCCGGGAGCGGAGACCCGGCAGATCGAGCAACTCGGCGCACAGCCGCAGACTTTCCGGATAATTGCCATTGTCAAAGCGCATCCCGCCGATGCTCGTAAACGGCATTTGCTCCGGCCGCACGATATTCAACATCCGCACCTCGACCGGGTCGCGCCCGGCCGCGCGCGCCACCTCGTCGATCGTACGCTCGATCGCAAAGCACGCCCCCGGCCGGCCGACGCCCCGATAGGGGCCCATCGGTGTCTTGTTGGTGGCGACGGTTAGGGCGCGGCAGCGGTAATTGGCGATCGCATAGGGGCCGGGCAGGCAGCGAGCCGCCATCGCTGCTTCCTGATAAGGGCCCTGCGGCCACAACCCATAGGCGCCGGCATCGACGACGATTTCGGCGTCGATCCCGAGGATGCGCCCGTCGCGACTGGCGTAAGCGGTGACCTGGTAATGGTGGTCCCGGCTATGCGCCGCGGTCAGCAAATGCTCGGTGCGGTCCTCGACCCAGCGCAGCGGCTGATCGAGTTCAAGCGCCAGCGCCGCGAGGATGATCTCTTCCGGGTAAAGCCGCGCCTTGGGCCCAAAGCCGCCGCCGACATCGGGCGCGACGACGCGCAACCGGCGCAAATCGATGCCGAGAATTTCGCCGATCGCGACGCGCAACGTATGCGGCGTCTGGGTCGAGGCATGGATGACGATTTCGTCGAGCCGCCAATCGCGATAGGCGAGCACCGCACGGCCTTCGAGCGGCGCTCCCGATTGCCGGTTCATACGGTATTCGCGCCGCACCGTGATTTCAGCCGCGCGCGCGGCGGCCTCGATGTCGCCGCCGGCAAAGACGCGCTCGCTAAAGAGATTGTCGCTCCAGCCCTCATGCACCGGGTGACGGCTGCCCTGCATGTCGCGCGGCGCATCGACGACCGCCGCGAGCGGTTCGTAATCGACCGTGATTTGCGCTGCCAGATCCTCGGCCTCAGCCCGGGTCGGCGCAAGGCAGGCGGCGATCGCCTCGCCGACATAGCGCACCTTGTCGGTCGCGAGCGGCGGCCAAGGCGGCGATTTGGCGCCCGGCGCCTGGGTTTCGACCCGTATCGGTCTTAGCCGCGGCAGGTCGGCGGCGGTGAAGACGCGGCGCTCGCCGCCCGCGGGCTTGGCAATGCCGCGAATGCGGGCATGGGCGTGCGGGCTGCGGACAAACGCGACTTCCATCGTGCCGGGCAGTTTGATGTCGGGGACAAAGCTGCCGCGGCCCAAAAGATGGCGCTCGTCTTCGCGGCGCAACAGCGAGGCGCCGATCCCCGCAGCCGCTCCGCCGGCGTCATTCGCCATCGCCCACACCCTCTGCCGCGGTCGCAGCCTCGGCGATTGCGGCGACGATATTGGTGTAACCGGTGCAGCGGCAGATGTTGCCGGCGAGGCCACGACGGATCTCGGCCGCGCTGGACGCCTTGCCGCGGCGGATCAAATCCCAGGCGGTGATCAGCATTCCCGAAGTGCAAAACCCGCATTGCAGCGCGTGGCGGCGGTGGAACGCATCACGCAGCGCCATCATCAACGGATCTGCATCAAAGCCCTCGATCGTGCGCACCTCGGATCCCTCGCCGGCGGCGGCCAGCATAAGACAGGCGCGGATCGGTTCGCCGTCGACCAGCACCGTGCAGGCGCCGCACACACCGTGCTCGCAGGCGAGATGGGTGCCGGTCAGGTTGCGCCCTTCGCGCAACCAATCGCCGAGCGAGGTGCGCGGCGCCACGTTGTCGATCACCTCCGCGCCGTTGACAATCACGCGGATCGCGGTCACTGGATTACCTGCACGATCGCCCGCATCGCCGCCGCCCGATGCAGACGGCGCTGATAGGCGTCAAACCGCCGGTCGGCGGCAGAATCGAGATCGGTCTCGACCGCGCGGCGCAGCTGTTCGGGGTCGCGCCGTGTCCCGGCCAGAGCCCGGCCCGCCTCGGTCATGACCAGCGGCGGACCATTGGCGGCGCCGAGGACGACCCGGCCGTAGCCGCGCCGGGGATCGGCCACCGCCACCGCCAGCGCGTCGGCGAAAGCGCCGGCTTTGCGCGCGAGCTTGGCATAGCCCCAACGCGCTGCGCGCGACAATTTCGGGATGCGCAGGGCCGTGACAATCTCGTCCTCGGCAAGCCGGGTTGCGTAGATCCCGGTGGCGAAATTCGTACCGGAAAGGCGGCGCCGGCCGTTCGGCCCGACCACCCCGATCTCGGCCTCGAGCGCCGCCAACACCGCAGGCCATTCCGCCGCCGGATCGGCGAGCGCGAGGCTGCCGCCGAGTGTGCCGCGGTTGCGCACGGCACGGTAGGCTAGGCCAAGCGCGACATGGGGCATTAACCCCTGCGACGGGTCAGGCACGCGCCGATCCTCGATCATCGCATGCGTCACGCCGGCGCCAAGCGTGACCGTGGCGTCATCCTCGTCGGTCATTGCCAATTCGGGCAGCCGTGAAATGTCGATCAGCCGGGCCGGGCTGGCGAGGCGCAGATTGAGCAAGGGCAACAGCGATTGACCGCCGGCCAGAAGCTGCGCTTGGCCTTTGTCCGCCGCCAACAGGTCGACAGCCGCCGCGACGTTGCGCGGGCGCACGTAATCGAACGCCGCCGCCTTCATCAGCGGCTCGGATCGGGCGGCGCCGCGGCCGGAAGCACAAGGTCTACTTTCGATCCCATGACAAACCCGGGCACGCCGGTAAACATCCCGCGACTGCAACACCGCCGCCCGAGCGTGTCAATCGCGATCGACATTCCTGGCGCGCGGTGAGGCCGACCGGATATGTGGGTTTTCGCCGACCGCCGGACGGCGTTAAAAGGGCGGCAGCGACACGGTTCACAGAAACGCCTAAAATTTCGGACTTTCGCCGTGATTGGGATCATTGTTTAAGGTTAAGTGCGACAACGGGAACCGCCCCCATGCACGAAATCCCGAGCCGTACCCTCGGTTTTGTCCTCAACGATGTCGCCCGCTTGATGCGCAAGCGGTTTAAGCAGCGTGCGCGCGCCGCCACGCTCGGCCTCACCCGCGCGCAAGCCGCGGTGCTCGCCAATCTCGCCCGCCAGGAGGGCATCAACCAGGTCAGCCTCGCCCAGATCCTCGAATTGGAGCCGATCACCCTGGCGCGCTTGCTCGACCGGTTGCAGGCGGCGGGCCTGATCGAGCGCCGTCCCGACCCGAAAGACCGCCGCGCCCACCTGCTCTATCTGACCGAATCCGCCTATCCGCTGCTCGACCGGATTTTCGCGCTCGCCGCCGAGGTGCGCGAAGACGCGCTCGCCGGGATCGCCGAACCGGAACGCAACCTGCTGCTTGAAATGATGATCCGGATGCGGGCGAATTTGATCGAGGAGGCGAGCGAAACCGAGACTGCGGGCGCGCGCGCCGCCGGCGGTCGCGGCAGTTAACGGGGGTCGGCGTCTCGTCCCGGTTCGCCCGCATCCGATCGGCGCCGTCGCCCGCTCCGCGCCGCGGGGCGGGTGTGGCCAAACAGAGGAGGTGAAGTCATGTCGGCCATGCCGCAACCGCGCCAATCCGGGTTCAAAACCAACCCCGATTACAAGATCCTGTTCGAGCCGTCGCCGCGCCGCGTGCGCGTCGAATTCAACGGCGAGACGATCGCCGACAGCACCAACGCCCATCTTCTGTTCGAGACACGGCATCTGCCGGTCTGTTACTTTCCGCGCGCCGATGTGCGCATGGACCGCCTGACGCCGACCGAGCACCACACCTTCTGCCCGTACAAGGGGACCGCATCCTATTGGACGATTGCGATCGGTGGGCGGACC
>JAJPIH010000117.1 GCA_021324875.1 Alphaproteobacteria bacterium | reverse complement strand
TCGCCGAGACGGCCGCGATGGAAGTCGTCTCGACCCATACCGAGGCCGAGGCGCTGTTGCTCGAATGCAATTTGATCAAGCGGCTGATGCCGCGGTTCAACGTCCTGCTGCGCGACGACAAATCCTTCCCGCTCATTCATTTGACCGCCGACCACGACTTTCCGCGGCTGACCAAATTTCGCGGCGCGCAAACCAAGGGCGGCGATTATTTTGGCCCGTTCGCCTCGGCCGGTGCGGTCAACCGCACATTGGTGACCCTGCAAAAGGCGTTTTTGCTGCGCTCGTGCAGCGACAGCGTCTTTGCCAACCGCACCCGGCCCTGCCTGCTGCACCAGATCAAGCGTTGCAGCGCCCCTTGTGTCGGACGGATCAGCCGCGAGGACTACGCCGCGCTGCTGGCCGAGGCGCGCGCCTTTCTGTCGGGCGGCAGCGACCGCGTGCAGCAACGCCTTGCCGCCGAGATGCAACAGGCGGCGGCGATGCTCGATTTCGAAGCGGCGGCGCTGATCCGCGACCGCATCCGCGCGCTGACCCTGGTGCAAGGCCATCAGGACATTCACGTGCCGGGGATTGTCGATGCCGATGTCATCGCCGCCCATCAGGAGGCCGGCCACACCTGCGTTCAGGTGTTCTTTTTCCGCGGCGCCCAGAATTGGGGCAACCGCGCCTATTTCCCGAGCCATGACCGCCAGCTATCGGTCGAGGAGGTGCTCGCCGCCTTTGTCGGCCAGTTTTACGACAACCGGCCCAAACCGCCGCTGGTGCTGTTGAGCCATCGGCTGAGCGAGCACGAGCTGGTCGAGGAGGCGCTGTCGCTTGGCGGGCCGCGCGTCAGCCTGGCGGTGCCGCAACGCGGCGACAAGAAAAGGCTTGTCGACCGAGTTGCCGCCGCGGCGCGCGAGGCGCTGGGCCGTCACCTGGCCGAGAGTGCGACGCAGCGCCGGCTGCTGGAAGGCCTCGCCGCGACCTTCGACCTCGAGGCGCCGCCCAACCGGATCGAGGTCTACGACAACAGCCATATCCAGGGGGCAAACGCGGTGGGGGCGATGATCGTCGCCGGCCCCGAGGGGCTGATCAAAGGCGCCTACCGCAAATTCAACATTCGCGGCCGCCAGCCGGCGAATGGCCCCGCGCGCCGCGATGATCTCTCCGTCCCGCACCGCGGTGACGGCGAAATCCGGTCATCGCGCGAGGGTGCCGGTGGCCCGGGCGCGGATGCGGATGCGGCGGCCCGTCAAGCGGCCCCGCCCCGGCCATCTGCCGCGGCGCAGAATGGGCGGGGCGTCGCGGAGGAAGCGGAGCCGGCCGCCGGCGGCGACGACTACGCGATGATGCGGGAGGTGATGCTGCGGCGCTTTGGGCGGGCGCTGAAGGAGGATCCCGGCCGCGAGCATGGCGGCTGGCCCGATCTGGTGCTGATCGACGGCGGCCAAGGCCAGCTCAATGCGGTCAAAGCGGTCTTCGACGAATTGGGAATCTCCGATGTGGCGGTCGTCGCCATCGCCAAAGGTCCCGACCGCAATGCCGGCCGCGAGCGGTTTTTCATGCCCGGGCGCGCCCCCTTTCTGCTCGATCCGCGTGATCCGGTGCTGTATTTCCTGCAGCGGCTGCGCGACGAGGCGCATCGTTTTGCGATCGGCAGCCATCGGGCGCGCCGCAGCCGGGCGATCGGCCGCTCGCCGCTCGACGAGATTGCCGGCATCGGCACCCGTCGCAAGCAGGCGCTGTTGCACCATTTTGGTTCGGCGCGCGCGGTCGCCCGCGCCGGGCTGGCCGAACTCGAACGCGTCGCCGGCATCAGCAAGACCGTCGCAAAAAAGATTTATGATCATTTCCATGCCGATGGCTAAGATGGGCTGTTTTTCACTGCGAACTCGCCCGCCGGGGTAGCGCGTGCCGCTGACCAGCCTGCCCAATTTGCTGACCCTGTCCCGGATCTTGGTGATCCCGGTGGTGGTCGCGTCGTTTTATATCCACAGCGATTTCGCGCGCTGGGTCGCTTGCGCGCTGTTTTCGGCAGCCGGGGTGACCGATTGGCTCGACGGCCATATGGCCCGGCGCTGGGCGCAGCAATCCGAACTCGGGCGCTTTCTCGATCCGATCGCCGACAAACTCCTGGTCTCGGCGACTTTGTTCATGCTGACGACGTTCGGCCGCCTGCCGACCGGCGCCGTGTTGCCGGCGCTGGTCATCCTGTGCCGCAAAATCCTGGTCTCGGGGTTGCGCGAATACCTCGCCGGGCTGCGCGTCGGCATGCCCGTTTCACGGCTGGCCAAGTGGAAGACCACGATCCAGATGGTCGCGATCGGTTTTTTGATCGTCGGCGACGCCGGTCCCGCCGCGATCCCGGTCGCCGGCATCGGCGAAATTCTGCTGTGGGCGGCGGCGTTGCTGACTTTGGTAACCGGCTATGATTACCTGCAGGCCGGCCTGCCGCATATCACCCGGCCACGGCGCGGGTCGTTCGCGCGCAGCAAATCGCGCCGCCCGGCCTCGACCGTGTGAGGCGTGTTGCCGCTGCCGGCGCCGATCCCCAATTGACGAGGTGGCGAGCCTGCGATGCGCATTTTTGGTCTCGCCGGTTGGAGCGGCAGCGGCAAAACCACGCTGATGACCTCGCTGATCCCCGAATTCGTCAAGCGCGGGCTCAAGGTTTCGACGGTCAAGCATGCCCACCATGAATTTGACCTCGAACGGCCGGGCAAGGATTCATGGCGCCATCGCGAGGCCGGCGCCAGCGAGGTGCTGATCGTATCGCAGCGGCGCTGGGCGCTGATGCACGAATTGCGCGGCGAGGACGAGCCGGGACTCGACGCGCTGTTGCCGCGGATCACGCCGGTCGATTTGTTGCTGGTCGAAGGCTTTAAATATCATCGGCACCCGAAGATCGAGGTCTACCGCCCGGTATTGGGCAAGCCGCCGCTCTATCCTGACGATCCGTTTGTGGTCGCGGTGGCAAGCGATGCCGCGCTGTCCGGCCTGCCCTTGCCGTGCCTGCCCTTGGCAGCGCCGGCGACCGTGGCCGAGTTTATCCTGAGCCATGACGGATGCCCGCGATGGCGCAGCTGAGCGATGATTGCTTCGCCTATGGGACGGCGCTGCTGACCGTGGCCGAGGCGCTGGCGCTGATCGACGCCCGCGTCGTCCCGGTCGTCGGCAGCGAGAGCGTGCCGTTGCGCGCCGCCTTGGGCCGGGTTCTGGCGGAGGATGTGGTGGCGGCGATCGATTTGCCGCCGCATGCCAACAGTGCGGTCGACGGTTATGCCGTCCGCCATGCCGACCTGCTGCCCGACCGCGACACCGAGCTGCCGATCGGCGGCCGCGCCGCTGCCGGACACCCGCTGGGGCGCGCGATCCGGCCGGGCGAAGCCATCCGCATCTTTACCGGCGCCCCGATGCCGCCCGGCGCCGACACGGTGTTGATGCAGGAGGATTGCATCGCACGGGGCGATCGGGTGCGGCTCAAGCCCGGCATCCGCAACGGCGCCAACCGCCGCCGGGCCGGCGAAGACGTGGCCGCCGGCGAGACCGCGCTCAATTCCGGCCGCCGGCTCGGCCCGGCGGAAATCGGTCTTGCCGCGGCACTCGGCTATGCCGAGCTGCGGGTTTGCCGACGGCTGCGGGTGGCGCTGATGTCGACCGGTGACGAGGTGCGCGAACCCGGCGCAGCGCTGGCGCCGGGCGCGATCTATGACGCCAACCGGTTTGTGCTGGCCGCCCTGCTGGAGCGGCTGGGTTGCATCGTCACCGATTTCGGCATCCACCCGGACGACGAAGCCGGGCTGGCCGAGACGCTGGGCGCGGCCGCCGCCGGGCATGATTTGGTCGTGACCTCGGGCGGCGTCTCGACCGGCGATGAGGACCACGTCAAGGCCGCCGTCGAGCGTCTGGGCGCGCTTCACTTTTGGCGGCTCGCGATCAAGCCGGGGCGGCCGGTCGCACTCGGCCAGGTCAAGGGCGTGCCGCTGATCGGGCTGCCCGGCAACCCGGTCGCCGTCGCCGTCACTTTCGCCATCCTCGCCCGCCAT
This sequence comes from Alphaproteobacteria bacterium, assembly GCA_021324875.1. Lineage (GTDB taxonomy): Bacteria > Pseudomonadota > Alphaproteobacteria > ATCC43930 > CGMCC-115725 > AP-15. Next base: position 21,038 of record JAJPIH010000117.1, on the reverse strand, counting down.
TTGATCCTCAAGCTGGCCGGTGTTGCCGCCGAACCGGCGCGGGCAATCCCGGTGCGCGCCGGCTTTGCCTATCGCAAAAAGCCCGGACGGCGCGAATATCTGCGCGCCCGGCTCGAGCGCGATGGCGCGGCGCTGGTCGCGGTCAAATATCCGCGCGAGGGTGCGGGCATTCTGTCTTCGATCGTCCGCTCCGACGGCCTGGTCGTGGTCGGCGAGGCGACGGCCGCACTCGAACCCGGCGAGATCTGCGATTTCCTGCCCTTTTCCGAGGTGTTCGGGTGAAGATCCTCTATTTCGCCTGGCTGCGCGCCCGCATCGGCTGCGCCGAAGAGGAGGTGAGCCTGCCGGCCGGCATTGCCGATGTCGGCGGGCTGCTCGACTGGCTCAGCTCGCGCGGTCCGCGTTACGCCGAGGCGTTGCGCGACCTCTCGGTCGTGCGGGTCGCGGTCAACCAGGAATATGTCGGGCGCGACCACCCGCTCGCCGATCAGGACGAGGTGGCGGTCTTCCCGCCGGTGACCGGAGGCTAGGGCGATGATCCGCGTGCAGCGCGAGGATTTCGACATCGGTGCCGAACTCGATCGGCTTGCCGCCGGCAATCATGCGATCGGCGGGATTGCGAGCTTTGTCGGGCTGGTGAGCGACCTGGGCGGACCCGACCGGGTCGCAGCTCTCAGTCTCGAACATTACCCCGGGATGACCGAAAAGAAGCTCGCCGAGATCGAACTCGAAGCCCATCGCCGCTGGCCGCTGACCGCCTCGCTGATCATTCACCGCTACGGCCGGCTTGAACCGGGCGAGCGCATCGTGCTGGTCGCCACCGCCTCGCCGCATCGCGAGGCGGCGCTCGCCGCCTGCCATTTCCTGATCGACTGGCTGAAGACCGACGCGCCGTTCTGGAAGAGTGAGCAAACCCCGGCGGGCGAGCGCTGGGTCGAGCGCCGCGCCGAGGACGACGCGGCCAAGGCGCGCTGGCAGGGTTAGCCGGCCCGCCATTCGACGGCGGGGACATCCGGGCGGAAGCCGCATCGGCCGCACCCCGGGGTTGCGAGCCTCTATAGCCTGCCGGCCGCCGCCCCTTATATTGTCCGCGGCACACGACGCGGTTGTTTGGGGATCAGCGGATGTCGGCGACCGAAGAGCTGAGGTTCGGCTTCGGCAAGAACTGGGCCGCCTTTATCGACAAGAATTTCAGCGACGAGGTGGTCGACCAGTCGCAGCGTCGATTGGCCGAATTTCTGCGCCTCGATTCGCTCGCCGGCAAAACCTTCCTCGATATCGGCTGCGGCTCGGGGCTGCACTCGCTGGCCGCTCACCGGCTCGGCGCCGAGCGGATTGTCAGCTTCGATTACGACCCCGATTCGGTGGCGACCACCGAGCGCCTGCGCCGCCACGCCGGAGAGCCCGGCAATTGGCAGGTGATGCAAGGGTCGGTTCTCGACCGCACCTTTATGGAAGCGCGCGACAAGGCCGACATCGTCTATTCCTGGGGGGTCTTGCACCATACCGGCGACATGTGGACGGCGATCCGCAACGCCGCGCTGCCGCTGAAAGAGGATGGCGTGTTTTTCATCGCCTTGTATTCAGCCGATGCGCATGTTGATCCGCCGGCCGAATATTGGCTCGATATAAAACGACGGTACAATTCCTGCAGCACTCTCGGGCGCAGGATCATGGAAGGCTCTTATCTGTGGCGATTTCACATTCTGCCGGCGCTGCGTTCCGGACAAAACCCGTGGCGCTTATTGCGCGAAAAGCGGTATCGCGGCATGGAATTCTGGACCGATCTGCGCGACTGGCTCGGCGGTTACCCGATGGAATTTGCCGGCTTTGGTGAGACGCGCGATTTCTGCCAAAGAGAGCTCGGTCTTGACCTGGTCAATTCGAGCACCGGCGAAGCGAACACCGAATACCTGTTCTGCCGGCGCAGCCGCAACCCGCACTGGGCGCGCATCGACGGCATGCGCCGGCAACAGCCGCTCGACCCGCCCTTCGCCAAGCTCGACGGCTTTGCCTATGTCAGCGCATTGCCGGGGCTCGCCGCCATCGCCGATGGCAACGAGGCGCCGCGCCGCTCGCAGCTGATGCTGTACGAGGACGGCCGGCCCCTTGGCCTCGGCCACTCGCTCCACGCCCATATCGTCAAATATGGCGGCGGCCGGTTCTCGCATTGGGGCGACAATTTGTATTTTTCCGCCGCCGACAATTCCGACCCGAATGGCAACGGCCGGCTCTATACGATTTGCACAAACTATTGAGGACGCTGTTTTGATCGGCAGGGGTCAAGCCGCCGGAAGCCGCTTCTCGGCCGCGACACCGACATTCTCGAATTCGCCGGCGGCGCGCTGCTGGCCCATTCTCGCGGAACTCAGCCTATAGAGGCTGACGGTCTCGCGGACCATTCGCTCGACGGCGAATTTGCTTTTGACAAAATCGGGGCCGCGGCGGCGGGCGCGATCGCCGGCCGGCGGATTGTCGTGCAACCACACGAGCCTTTCCGCCAAGGCCGCCGCCCGCGGTTCGCCGACGATCCAGCCGGTCACCCCCTGCTCGACCGCCTCCGGCGTACCGCCGGCCCGCGTCGCCACCACCGGGGTTCCGACCCATTGCGCTTCGAGAACGACATTGGGGATGCCCTCATAGCGCGAGACCAGCAGAAAGGCATCCATCATCGACAGCGCATCCATGATCGCATGGGTTGTTCCGCCAAACACGAGCCGCCGGTCGACGCCAAGCCGCCGGGCCGCCTGCTCCATCTGCGGCCGCATCTCGCCGCTGCCAAACACGATGAATTGCGCGCGCGGCAGGCGCCGCGCCACCTCGGCCGCGGTCTCGACCCACAGCAGCGGATCCTTTTCCGCGAAAAACCGAAACACGCCGCCGACCAGAAAGGCACGCGGGTCGATCCCGTAACGACGGCGCAGCCTCGACCGCTGGGCATCGCCGGGGCGGCGATAGCCGGCAAAGTCAATTCCGTTATAAATCACCGGGATGGTGGCCGGGTCGACGCCCAGCCAGGCGGCAAAATCATCGCGCCCGGCGCGGCTGTTGTTGACCATCGTCACCTGCGGCAAGGCGAGCAGCGCGCGATAGGCCGGCAGCATATGCGCGCGGGCATAGGCAAAATGCGTCGGATTGAGGTTGCGCGCGCCGAGCACGATGCGCGGCACGCCGGCCAGCGCCGCCGCAATCCCGGCCCGGTCGAGGTTGCCGTCGAGCCAGGCATGCACGACCTCGGGCCGCAGATCGACAAACTCCCAGAACAGATCGCCAATGTCGGTCACCAGATCGGGCGGCAAGGCATGGCGCAGCGCCCGCAGGCTGCGCGGCAAGAGGTCGAAGTCGGCCTCGCCGAGAAAGCGCCGGATGGGCCGCACCGGCACGCCCTCCGCCTGCAAACCCGCCAGGTAGAAGTCGTAGCGTCCGCTGGGATTGGTGCCGAGGTGATAGCACAACAGCTGCGCGCTCTCGATCGGCCATTGCCGCAGCCCGGTCAGGGTATAGACAATCTGGCGCTCGGCGCCGCCCGGGCCGAGGCTGCCACCGATATGCACCACCCGCCCGGGCACGAAATCGGGACGCGGCAGGGCTGCGCTCAGCAGCTGCGCAAACGCGACATCGGGCGAGGACGGCGCATCGGGTTGGCTGCCGAGATCAAAGACGTCGCGCGCCTTCTCGCGGCGCAACAGATAGGAACGACCGTTGGTCCGCGGGTCGCTGTTGTCCGAGGTCGAAAAATAAAGATGGTCGCCCCAGACCGAATACCGTCCACCGCCGAGGGCGCGGATATCGTCGTGCAGGCAGCCTCCGGGGCTCAACCGGCGACGACCCTCCCATAACCCCAGTCGCAGCGCATTGCAGCCCGCGTCCAATCGGGCGATGTAGCAATGGCCGGTTTCGGGCTGGATCCGGGTGCTGTCGATGTGAAACTCGTCAAAAGCGGCGTCCGGCGGGCGCAGCGAGTAGACGCGTCCGTTGAACCGCGGATCGCTGCCATCCGATGACGTGAAATAGACCCGCGGACCCGCCAGGCGATATTGGCCGCCGCCCGGCTCTAACCTGTCGCCCGCACCGGCGGGCCGCAGCGGAATGTCGTCTTCCCACAGCGCCAATCGGTCGCCGCCGAGCGCGCCCGGACATTCGGCGACGAAATGGCCCGCGCCGTCGCGCACAATGCCGCCCAGGCGAACGGTGCCATTGACCGCAACCGATAGCCAATCGGGATGAAGCGCGGTGCTTTCGTCTTTCGCCGCGCGATAGGCCGCAATCGTTTCATCGATCATGCGGTCGAGACCAAAGGCGGCACGCGCATGCCGCGGCGCGGCCTCGCGCATTTGCGCGCGCAAGCCGGGATCCTCGACCAGCCGCGCCACCGCCCGGCTCAGCGCCTCGGCGCTCGCTTCAGCGACGCCAAACCCGGTTTCACCCTCGACAAACGTCTCATGCATGCCGCCGACCCCGGTGCAGACCACCGGCAGCCCGACGAATTGCGCCTCGATCATCACGTTCGGCAGCCCTTCGGCGCGCGAAGTGAGGACAAAAATGTCCATCGCCGAGAGCGCCGCCCAGCTATCGGTGGTCTCGCCCGGCAGGCTGACCACGTCGCCGAGCCCGGCCCGCGTCACAAACGCCTGGCAGGCAGCCCGTAAGACGCCGTCGCCATAAATCACAAACCGCAGCTGCGGATAATCGCGGTGCAGCAGGCGCGCCATTTCGAGCCATAACAGCGGGCGCTTTTCCTCACGAAAACCGATCAGACCGCCGACAACGATCGCCTCCGCCGGGATGCCGAGCGCGGCCCGGATCGCGGCGCGCGAACCGGGCGCCGCCGGGGGCGGCGGGAAGCCGTTGGCGACAACCCGGAACCGCTCGCTCGGCAAACCGAGCCAGCGCGCATAATCGCGCGCCCCGGCCCAACTGTTATTCAGCAACACCGCGTCGCGCCGCGCCAAGATTGCGCGATAGGCGGGCTCCATATAGGGCTGAAGAATCGCGAAATTGTCCGGAGCCAGCGAGCGCCCGCTGATCACCAGCCGCGGCACGCCGACGAGATCGGCGGCGATTCCGCCGAGGGTATTGGAATAATCGAGCCAGGTATGAACGATTTCCGGGCGCAGGGCGCGGATCAGCAAGACGTGACGAACGATCATCTGAAAGAGGCTGAATGCGCCGAGGCTCCCATAGCGTTCGGTCAGCCGCTCGCAGGCCGCAGCCATTTCCGCCAAATCGGGGGGATCGTAGGACGAGACCAAGCGCACCTCGACCCCGGCGGCATCGACCACGGGCTTGAAGAAATCGGCCGCACCGCCGCCGGCGCAACAGCCGATAAACACCTCGCCGGGAAAACGTTCGGCAAGCCCGGCCGCGGTGTAGGCGGCCTGCCGCTCGGCGCCGCCACCGCCGAGGCTGCCGATCAACAGCAGAATGCGACCCGGCACAAAACTCGCCGACGGCAGACGCGCGCCGTCGCTCAGCAACTCGTAAATCTCGGCAAACAAGCCGTCATAACCGACACGGCGGATCGAGGTTTCGAGCGGAGCCGGGCGCAACAAGCGCAGCAACGCGGCAACGACCTCGACCTCGCGGACAATTGTCCCGACAGCATCGACATAAAGGATCCGGCGCACACCCTTGAGCCGCGCCTCCAGCAACAGCACGCCGTCGAGATCATGGCCGGGCCCGGCGCTCAACATCAGCAATGTCGCGGTCACCGCCGGGCGCAAAAACCACAATCCCGCCGCCCGGTCGATCCACCAGCCGGCGATCAGCGGATCCGGTTCGGGCGGGTCGGGGGGCCGCTCGGCGATGTAACCGGCGATTACCCCCTTTCGCGCCAATTCGCGGCAGACCACCTCGCTGAGCGGATACGGGGCCGCGACGACCGGCCGCTCCCCGGCCGCCGCCGCCGCCGCGGTGATGACCTGTTCAAACTCGATCACCGGCCTGTGCTCTCTCGACCCACAGCGCAGCCGACCGTCGCGGTCACGCGGTCGCGCGCGCCTGCAGACAATACATCACACGGTTGAAGCCCAGGCCAAATAGCTCGACGCGATCGGCAATTTCGAACCAGCGGTCGAGCATCGGCTCGAACCAGGCGGTATCAAAGTGAAACAGGAGATACCGGTCGGCCGGGACAAAATCGGCGGCCTCCGGGGTGAATAGCGGCGCGCCCGGCACCGAATCGATCCACAACAAAAACCGCCCGTCGGGGGCGAGCACGCGGCGGATTTCAGCGAGCGAACGGTCAAGCGACAGGCAGTGGTCGAGCGAGGTGGCCGAGATCACCGTCGCAAATGCGCCATCGGACCACGGTAAATATTCCTGCATGCCGCGGACAAATTCAAAATCCGGCGTCTCGACCGGTGCGAGCGGATCGAGACCGGCAATCAGCTCGGCCGGATAGCGCGAGAGGTAATGCGGCCGTCCGAACACGCCGCAGCCGACATCGAGTACCCGACCGCGGGCATAAATTTCGACCACGCTGCGAAACACTTCGGAACGCGGATCGCCGGCATGGGCGGCGTTGCCGACCTTGGTGGCGACAAACGCATCCTTTGTCGCTTGCAGCCGCTCCTCCCACAGTGGGAACAGCCGCGGGAAATCCTGGCGGGCGCGCCGCAAATGATCGCCCAGCAGGTCGCGCGGCGCAGGGCACGCCGCCTCGGCCATCGCATGCGGCTCTTGGTCGCGCTCACGCGCCGCTTCGAGATCCGCGCGCAAGCGCAGCAGCGCCGCCAAGACATCGTGCATCTGCAGGTAAAGACCGCTCAATCTCAGATTTTCGATCGTGTTGAGTCGCGTGTGCAGGCTGTCGTTGAGATGGTTTGCGAGGTCCCTGGTCTGACCGCTCAGCGCCTTCAATTCCTCCAAATTGGCAGCGACCGTGGCGCTGTGATCGATCAGCCGGCTTTTGGTGTCGTAATGCGCATCGGCGAGGCGCGCGAATTCGGTGCGGACCTGGTCGAGTTCGGCGCGCGGCAAACCCTCGCGCGCTTCGGGCCATGACCGGGCGGGATCTTCGAGCAGGGTTCGCGCCATGTCGTGCAGGCTGAAAGCGAGCTGTGCAGCAAATTCCCGCTTCAGTTCGGCGATCCCCCCGGTCCCGGCATCCGGCTCGCCGCGGCTCGGCACGGGCCTGGCCGCGGCATGAAAGACGGCCTGCTGCTCGGCCAAGCGGTGCAGCTGCGCGTGCATCGCGGCAATTTCGCCGCGCATCGCGGCGGCAATTTGCTCGACGCCGTCGAGTCGCGCGTCGATATGCGACGTCCGGTAGGCGAGCACCCCGAATTGTTCGGGAACCCCCAACAGCGCGCGCAGTCTTAACGGCAAGCGTGCCATCCGCCGCCACAGCGGCGGCCTTGCCTGCGCCGGCGGCCGAGGCTCGGGCTCGGCGCGCGGCAAGCCGGCGGTCGGGGACGCGCCCGATTCGGGGAAACCGCCGTCAGCCATCGGCCTCGCCCTTGCAATCCCGCCCGGCGGTCTGAGACGCGGCGCCGAACGCGGTCGATAAGATGCCTCTATTGCCTGTCATCAAGCCAGATCCCCCGCGCCGGTGCGAAACGTCGTCGCCGCCGCTCAGCGGCGTGCTTATCGCAAACTGAACCGGTCGCCAAGGCGGGCAGTCGACGCCAACAACACCCGCGACCGCCGATCAGGCGAGACCACTATTGTCGCCGCCCTCTCCGGCTCGAGGCGGCGCGCGACGCTGGGCGGATCCTGCCGAACGCGGGGCTCTCTGCCGAGCATTTTGCGCCTTCCCGATCAGTCGCCTCCGCTTATCTGCCTCTAAGGGGCCACGGGCTGGGTCATCCCCGATTAGGCGACAATTTGCGACACCCATCACATCTTGGTGTGTGCGGGAATGTCGGCGCCGCCATTCTTGTCTTTACAGCTGCCGGGAGCCCTTGCGGAAAGGCAAACACGATGCGCGCAGCCCCGCTTTTGTCGGCGCTTGCCACCGCGGTGCCGCGCTACCGCCTCGATCAGCGGGCGGTGATCGCGCGCGTCCGCGCCTTGTTCGACGGTGTCAACGGCCTCGAAAGGCTGCTCGGGGTGTTTGCCAATTCCGGCATCTCGACCCGCTATTCCTGCCTCCCGCTCGACTGGTACGACCAGCCGCACGGCTGGCGCGAGCGCAACCGGGTTTATATCGACAATGCGCTCGAGTTGCTGGCGACGACGACCGACCGCGTGCTGGCCCGCGCCCGGCTCGCGCCGACCGCCATCGACGCCGTCGTCGTCGTCTCGACGACCGGCATCGCCACCCCGAGCCTCGATGCGCTGCTGATCGAGCGCGTCGGGCTGCGTCGCGATGTGCGCCGCCTGCCCGTTTTTTGTCTGGGCTGCGCCGGCGGCGTCATCGGGCTGGCGCGCGCCGCCGAAGCGGCGGTCGCCAATCCCGGGCAGAACGTGCTGTTCCTGGTGGTCGAGCTGTGCACCCTGTGGTTCCGGCGCGACGGGACGAAAAGCAACATCGTCGCCACCGCTCTGTTCGGCGACGGCGCCGCCGGCGCGTTGCTGTCGACCGACGGCGCCGGCCCGGCCCTGGTCGCCAGCGGCGAGTACAGTTGGCCGGGCAGCCGCGACATCATGGGCTGGGACATCGCCGAAGACGGTCTGCGCGCGGTCTTTTCGCGCGACATTCCGCAATTCGTCGCCACCGAATTGGGCCTCGTCGTCCGGGCGTTTCTCGCCCGCCATGGCTTGCGTCTTCACGACATCGACCGCTTCGTGTGTCATCCCGGCGGCGCCAAGGTGGTGACCGCCCTCGAAACCGCCTTCGAGCTCAATCCCGGCGCGCTCGCCGGGGCGCGCCAGGTGTTGCGCGATTACGGCAATATGTCCGCAGCCACGGTGCTGTTCGTGCTCGAACAGATGCTGGCCGCCGCGCCAAGCTGGCGGCGAGCGCTGCTCACCGGGCTTGGGCCGGGTTTCAGCGCCGGCTTTGTGTTGCTCGAAAACCGATGACGGCGTTGCCTGCGACATTATTGCTGGTGGCGCTGGAACGGCTCGGCGAGTTGCTGTGGGCCAAACGCAACACGGCGCGGTTGCGGCGGCGGGGAGCGGTCGAGATCGATGCCCGCGGCTACCGGCTCTTTGTTGCGCTGCATCTTTGCTGGCTCGGCGGGCTCGCGCTGACCGTGCCGCCGGCGACACCGCCAAACCGGCCCTTGCTGCTGCTCTATGCGCTGCTCCAGCCCGTCCGGCTGTGGGTGATGGCCAGTCTCGGGCGCTTCTGGACGACGCGGATCCTCACCTTGCCCGGCGCGCCGCTCGTCAAAACCGGCCCCTATCGCTGGCTGCGCCATCCGAACTATCTGGTCGTCGCCGCCGAAATCGCGGTCTTGCCGCTGGCGTTTGGCGCGGTGGCGATGGCCGTCTTATTCTCGCTCGGCAATCTGGCGCTGACGTTGCGCCGCATCGCGATCGAGGAGCGCGTCTTGGCCCCGCGCCGCGGATTGTGATCAGCACCGCCGCCCTGCCCCGGCTCTGGATCGGCTTTGCCGCGATGGCGGTGGGCATGTTCATGGCGATCCTCGACATCCAGATCGTCGCCAGTTCGCTGCCCGAAATTCAAGCCGGGCTGGGCATCCCGCTGTCGTGGCTGAGCTGGGTGCAGACCGCCTATCTGATGGCCGAGATCGTGGCGATCCCGCTGACCGGCTGGCTGAGCCGCGCCTTGTCATTGCGCTGCGCGTTTGTCGCTTGCGTCGGCGGGTTCACCGCGGCCAGCCTCCTTTGCGCGGCATCGCGCGGGTTTTGGATGCTGGTCGCGGCCCGGGTGGTGCAAGGGTTCTGCGGCGGGGCGCTGATCCCGCTCGTCTTCTCGGCGATCTTCGTGATGTTTGACGAGCGCCGGCGGACGCGCGCCACCCTTCTCGCCGGCCTGCTGGCGATGCTGGCGCCGACCCTCGGTCCTGCGGTCGGCGGCTTTGTCACCGACCGGTTTTCCTGGCATTGGCTGTTTTTGATCAATGTCGGGCCGGGCATCGCGGTCGCCGCCCTCGTCGCCTGGAGCCTCGCCGCCGACGATCGCGGCCGCGAGGGGCGCGCCGCCATCGATCTGTGGTCGCTGCCGCTGTTGGCGGTATCGCTCGCCGGGCTCGAATTGCTGCTGAAAGAGGCCCCGGCGCGCGGCTGGTTGAGCCCGCCGATGATGCTGCTGACCGGGCTGTGCGCGGCGAGCGGGGTGGCCTTGGTGCGGCGCTGCCGGCGCCATCCGACGCCGCTGATCGAGCTGGGCGCGTTTGCCGACCGCAATTTTGCCGTCGGCTGCCTGTTCAGCTTTGTCCTCGGCGTCGGGCTCTACGGTGCCACCTATCAATTGCCCCTGTTTCTCGGGCTGGTGCGCAATTACGACGCGCTGCCGATCGGCAAGGTGATGATCGTCACCGGCGCAGCCCAGCTGGCGGTCGCCCCGCTGGCGACATTCCTCGAACGGCGCAGTGACGCGCGGGCGTTGCTGGCCGCCGGTTATGGGTTGCTGGCGCTGGGCTGGCTCGGCAACGGCTTCATGACGCCGGCCACCGATTTCTGGGGGCTGTTCTGGCAGCAATTGGCGCGCGGGGCGGCGGTGATGCTGTGCCTGCTGCCCAGCACCGCGCTCGCCCTGGGCGGCTTTGCGCCGGCGCGGGTCGCCAATGCCAGCGGCCTGTTCAATCTGATGCGCAATCTCGGCGGCGCGATCGGGCTTGCGGTCATCGACACGGTGCTTGAACAACGCACGCCCGGCCATGTCACCGAGCTGGTCGCGCGCCTCGAAGCGGGCGACGCGGGCGCGGCGCGGTTTGTCGGTCTGCCGACCGAGCGCTTCACCGGCGTCCCGCTCGGGCCGGTCGATCAGGCCACCCGCGATCTGGTGGCGCCGCTTGTCGAGCGCGCCGGGTTGGTTGCCGCGCTCGACGACGCCTGGCTGTGGATCGGCGGCGCGATGCTGTTGTCGCTGCTGCTGGTGCCGCTGCTGCGCGTCATGCCGCGCGCATTGGAAACTGCCCCGCCCATCGCGATGTCTGAGCGATCGGAATCGCGCCTCAGGAGCCGAATATGACCGAAGTGCAATCGCTGTCGCCGCCGCTCCCTCCGGGCACGACCTCGCCTCCCCCGCGCCAAGCCGCACGCTGGCTCGGCCAGAATGCGATCGGCATCTTCACACCCGAGGCCTATGACGAGGAGGTCGTCGAGCGGCGCATGTTTGGCCGCCGCCAGATCATTCTGAACCGGCCGGCGGCGATCCAGCACATCCTCGTCGACAATTGGGCGAATTATCGCCGCACCGCGGCCGGCATCCGCATCCTGCGGCCGCTGCTCGGCGGCGGGCTGTTGCTCAGCACCGGCGACGACTGGCGCCAGCAGCGTCGCACCCTGGCGCCGGCTTTTGCCCCGCGCACGATGCCGATGCTGGCCGGCCATGTCGCGCGCGCCGCCGAGCTTGCCGTGGCCGAGCTGAAGACGCGCGGCGAGCAGCCGGTGGACCTGCTGGCGACGATGCAATTCCTGGCGCTGGAAATCGCCGGGACTTCGATGTTCTCGCTCGAAATGGCGGCGTTCGGCCGCGAATTGCGCGCCCTGGTCAGGCACTATGCCGCCCGCCTCGGCCGCCCGAACATGCTCGACTTCCTGCTGCCCTTATGGCTGCCGAGCCCGCGCGACCTCCGCCGTTGGGGGTTTCGCCGGCGCTGGCTGGGGCTGATCCGGCGGATGATCGCCGCCCGCCGCGCCAAGAGCAGCACCGCCGCCCCGCGCGACCTGTTCGATTTGATGGCCGGCGCCACCGACCCCGAAAGCGGAGCGCTATTTCCGCCGGCAAAACTCGCCGACGAGGTCGCGACGATGATTGTCGCCGGCCACGAGACGACCGCGGTCGCGCTGTTCTGGTCGCTCTACCTGTTGGCCGAAACGCCGTCCGTGCAGGAGCGCCTGGCCGACGAAGTGGCGGGGCTGTCGCTTGGAGCTGAGAGCGCCGCCGCCCTGCTCCCGGCGCTGGTTTACACCCGCGCGGTGGTGCATGAGGCGCTGCGGCTTTATCCACCCGCCTTCACGCTGGCGCGGTTGGCGGTGGCCGACGATGTCGCCGGCGGTGTCGCGATCCCGGCCCGGGCGGTGGTGCTGATCGCCCCCTGGGTGTTGCACCGTCACCGCCGCTTGTGGGCGCAGCCCGAACGGTTCGATCCGTCGCGGTTTCTGCCCGGCGCGCCACCGCCCGACCGTTTTGCCTATCTGCCGTTTGGCGCCGGCCCGCGGGTCTGCATCGGCGCCCAATTCGCGCTGACCGAAGCGACACTGGTGCTCGCCAGCCTGGTGCAGGCCTTTCGCATCGCGCGCGTCGACGCGGCGCCGGTCGGCGTGCGGGCGATCGTGACCGCCCAGCCCGACCCGCCGCCCTTGTTCCGCCTGACCCGCCGCTGAGAAACCGGATCGCCGCGCCCGGCCGCCGCCCCGGTTTGGGCTACCGATGGGTCCGGGTCGGCGATGCGGCCCCGGCCCTGGCCGCGTCGGACAAACCGTGGCAAGCTTGCCGAGTTTCGACCAGGAGGACCGGCGATGAATATCGAGCGCATCGACCATCTGAACCTGACCGTTGCCGATATCGAGCGGAGCCTGGATTTCTATCGTCGCGTGCTGGGCATGCGCACCGAGAGCATGGGCGAGGGCCGCGCCGCGCTTTATTTTGGCCAGCAAAAGATCCATCTCGACGCCGCCGGCGGACCGATGGCGATGGCCGGGGAAAAACGGATGCCGGCCCATATCTGCTTTGTCACCGACACCCCGATCGCCGAGGTCAAGGCCCATCTCGAGCGCTGCGGTGTGGCGGTGCGCATGCAGGGCCCGCGCGCCGGCGCGATCGGCACCATCCAATCGGTCTATATCGACGATCCCGACCACAACTCGATCGAGATCTCGACCTATTAAGACGCAAGCGTAAGACGCAACCCTAATTTCCCGGCGCTTCCGCGCCGCAGCTCTTCGTCTGAGGGGGCGCGGGTCGGCGCCGGCCAGCGGGTTCGCTTGATGACATGGCGCCGGCTTGCCTTGTATGGCCCAAGCCGGGCACAGCCGCGGTGCGACCGAATGCGGCCGCGGTCCGGGAATTACGAAGCGCGGGAATTCCCGGGTCAGCCGCGACCCTCGCCGCTTTGCCGATTGCCTCCGCCCCCGCGGCGCGACTAGACTTAACGAAAATAATCCGTCGATCGCAACGCCTTCGACAAACGGGCTCGGGAGGGACAAAGCCATGGTCACACTGCGCGTCAATGGCGAGGAAAAGAGTTTCGACGGCGATCCGTCGATGCCGCTGTTGTGGTATTTGCGCGACGAGCTGGGGCTGACCGGCACCAAATTCGGCTGCGGCGCCGCGCTGTGCGGCGCCTGTACGGTGCATATCAACGGCCAGGCGACGCGCGCTTGCATCACCGTAATCAGCGACGTCAACGGGCGCTCGGTCACCACGATCGAGGGGCTCGATCCCGCCGGCAACCATCCGGTGCAGAAAGCCTGGCGGGCGTTCAATGTGCCGCAATGCGGCTATTGCCAATCCGGTCAGATCATGCAGGCGGCGGCCTTGCTGGCGACCAGCAAGAACCCGTCGGAGGCCGAGATCCTCAGCGTCATGAGCGGCAACATCTGTCGCTGCGGCTGTTACCAGCGCATTGTCGCGGCGGTCAAATCGGCCGCGACGGGGGCCTGACCATGACCGCCTATACCGCGGCGATCGACAATGTGAGCCGCCGCGGCTTTTTGCGCGGCGTGCTCGCCACCGGCGGGCTGGTGATCGCCGCCGAATTTGTGCCGCTGCGCACCGCTTTCGCCTACGCCACCGGGGCGGCCAAGTTTTCCGGCGGGGTCGTGTCCGATCCGCATGTGTTCGTCGCGATCGACCCCACCGGCATCGTCACGATCGTCGCCCATCGCGCCGAGATTGGAACCTGCTCACGCACCAGCCTGCCGATGTGCGTGGCCGACGAACTGGAGGCCGATTGGTAGCAGGTGCGGGTCAAGCAATCGCCGGGTGACGAGAAGAAATACGGCAACCAAAACACCGACGGCTCGCGCAGCCTGCGCCATTTCATCCAGCCGATGCGGCAATGCGGGGCGGCGGCGCGGCGCATGCTGGAACAGGCGGCGGCCGCGCAATGGGGCGTGGATATCGGCGAGGTCGAGGCCCGGTTTCACGAGGTCGTGCACAAGCCCTCGGGACGCAAACTCGGCTATGGCGCGCTGGCCGGCGCCGCGGCCGCCTTGCCGACCCCGCCCGCCGACCAGATCAAACTCAAGGAAGACAAGGCGTTCCGCTATCTGGGCAAGGGCAATGTCCAGATTGTCGATCTGTTCGACATCACCACCGGACGGGCGGTTTATGGCATCGACGCCAAACTGCCGGGCATGAAATACGCCGCGGTGGCGCGCGCGCCGGTGCTTGGCGCCAAACTCGTCTCCTACGACGCCGACGCCGCAATGAAGGTGCCGGGGGTCGAGAAGGTCGTGGTCATCGACGGCACACCGCCGCCGGCCAAATTCCAGCCGGTGGGCGGGGTCGCGGTCGTCGCCGCCAACACCTGGGCCGCGATCAAGGGAAGCCAGGCCTTGACCGTGCGCTGGGATACCGGCGCCCATGGCGACTATGATTCCGCCGCCTATCTCGCCGCGCTCGCGCAAACCGCCGGCAAGCCCGGGAAAATCGTGCGCAATGACGGCGACGCCGAAACCGCACTCGCGGCCGCGGCCAAGACGCTGAGCGCCGAATATTATGTTCCGACCCTGGCGCACGCGCCGATGGAGCCGCCCAACGCATTGGCCCGCGTCGCCGACGGCAAATGCGAGGTCTGGGCCCCGGTCCAAAGTCCGGGCGAGGTTCAGGATGAGCTGGTGCAGAAATTCGGGCTCAAGCGCGAAAATGTCGTGGTCAACGTCACCTTGTTGGGCGGCGGCTTTGGCCGCAAATCAAAATGCGATTACGTGCTCGAGGCCGCTCTCGTGTCGAAGGCGCTGGGCGGCACCCCGATCAAGCTGGTATGGACCCGCCAGGACGACCTCCATAACGACTATTTCCACGCACCGTCCTATGAACGGCTCGACGCCGGCATCGACGCCCAGGGCCGGGTTGTCGCGTGGCGGCATCGGGTCGTGGCGCCGTCGATCCGCTCGATCTTCGTCCCCGACCCCAAGCGCGAGCAGGCCGGCGAGTTGAGCATGGGGGTCATCGACAATCCGTTTGCGATCGCCAATTTGCGCTGCGAGGCCGGCGAAGCCGAGGCGCATTCGCGGCTCGGCTGGTTCCGCTCGGTGCGCAACATCCCGCACGGCTTTGCGGTGCAGTCCTTTGCCGCCGAGATCGCGCATATGCTGGGCCGCGACCAGAAGGAGATGCTGCTCGAGCTGATCGGGCCGCCGCGCATCTTCGACCCGCGCCAATCGCCGGGTGTTCCCGACTACACCAATTACGGGGAACCGTTCGAGACCTATCCGATCGACACCGGCCGGCTGCGCCGGGTCATCGAGGTGGCGGCGGAACAGGCGGGTTGGGGTCGGCAGATGCCGCCGGGGCACGGGCTCGGCATCGCCGCCCACCGTTCCTTTGTCAGTTATGTCGCAACCGTCGTCGAGGTTGCGGTCGACGACAAGGGCAAGCTCGCCGTGCCGCGCGTCGATACGGCGATCGATTGCGGCTTTGCCGCCAATCCCGAGCGCATTCGCTCACAGATCGAGGGAGCGGCGGTGATGGGGCTCAGCATCGCCAAATACGGGGAAATCACCTTTAAGGAGGGCCGCGCCTAGCAGAACAATTTCGACGGCTTCCAGGTCGCGCGCATCGACGAGGCGCCGCTGATCACCCGCGTGCACATCATTCCGGCCACGACCGCCGTGCCGTCGAGCGGGGTCGGCGAGCCCGGGCTGCCGCCTTTCGCACCGGCCTTGTGCAAAGCGATCTTTGCCGCGACCGGCAAGCGTATCCGGCGGCTGCCGATCGGCAACCAGCTGGCAAGTTGAACCGGGCGGGTGACGGGCGGGGCGCCCCCGCCTGCCACCCGGTCGCCCCGCCGTCCTCCCACGCCGCCGCCCCGCGGCTTGATCCGCCAGGTGTCCATTGCCCCACCCTGTCGCCGACAACAATCGCCGCCATCGCGCGCCGAGCCGGCGGTTGACGCTGGCTGCGGGGCTGGGCCTGGTCGTCGCGCCGCGCCTGGTACGCGCCGATGAAGAGGACGCCAAGCGCGAGCGGCCGCAGCCGGGCGATCTGTTGGTCAAGATCGGCGGCGATCCGGCGCCGCTGGCGGCCAAGGATGTGCCGCAAGGCGGTCCGCAGATCCTCGCCTGGCCCTTTGATCCGGCCGGCAAAACCGTGCGCGACGGCTCGCGGCTCAACAAGGTGCTGCTGTTGCGGCTCGATCCGGCCGGGTTTGACGAGGCGACCAAGGCGCGGGCCGTCGATGGCGTTGTCGCCTATTCGGCGATCTGCCCGCATGCCGGTTGCGAGGTTTCGCGCTGGCTCGCCCCGGTCCAGCACCTCGAATGCCCGTGTCACTTCTCGCAATACGACCCAAAGGCGGGCGGCGCGGTGATCGGCGGCCCGGCCCCGCGCCCGTTGCCGGCGCTGCCGCTCAAAACCGTCGACGGGCGGCTCGCGGTGGCGCGTCCGTTCACCGCGCGCGCCGGATTTCAACAAAGCTGAAAGAAGAGCTTCACCACAAAACGGGGAGAACAACGCCATGTCCAGATATGCATCGGCCGCCGCCTGCCTCGCCGGCGGGCTCGCCCTGATGTTGTCGGCGGCCGCCGCGGCGCAAAAGGCGCTGCCGCCATTGCCGCAACCCTCGGGGCCGGCGCCGGTTCCGGCGATCCTGCAAAACTACAAGCCGGTAACCGCAGACGAATTGAAAAAGCCGGGCGACGGCGACTGGCCGATGTACCGGCGAACCTATGACGGCTGGGGCTACAGCCCGCTTGCCGAGATCACCCCGGCCAATGTCGGCCAGCTCAAAATGGCCTGGACATTGGAGACCGGCCAGGTCGAGGGGCATGAAGCGCCGCCGATCGTCGTCAACGGGGTCATGTTTGTCGCCACCCCCGGCAACCAGGTGCTGGCGATCGACGCCAAGAGCGGCGATCTGTTGTGGCGCTACAAGCGGCCGATCCCGGAGGACATGCTGCTGTTGCATCCGACCAGCCGCGGCGTCGGCGTCTATGGCGACAAGGTGTATTTCGCCGCGGCCGATGCGGTGCTGGTGGCGCTCGACGCCAAGACCGGCAAGGAGGTGTGGAAGACCAAGGTCGAAGACTACACCCACGGCTATTACATGACCCTGTCGCCGCTGATTGCCGACGGCAAGGTCATGGTCGGCTGCTCGGGCGGCGAACTCGGGATCCGCGGCTTTGTCGCCGCCTTCGACGCCGAGACCGGCAAGCCGGTGTGGAAGACCTACACCGTTCCGGCGCCGGGCGAACCGGGCAGCGACACCTGGCCCAAGGGCGACCAGTGGAAGACCGGCGGCGGGTCGGTGTGGATCATGGGCAATTACGACCCGGCCACCAACCTCGCCTATTGGGGAACCGGCAATGGCGGGCCATGGATGGGCGACCAGCGGCCCGGCGACAACCTGTTCACCGCTTCGGTGCTGGCGCTTGACGTCGCCACCGGCGCGATCAAGGGATACCACCAATACCACCCCAACGAATCGTGGGATTGGGACGAGGTCTCGCCGCCGATCCTGGTCGATTACCGCCATAACGGCCGAGTGATCCACGGTCTCGTCGATGTCGCCCGCGACGGCTATTTGTGGGAATTGGCGCGGGTCGACGGCGGCAAGATCGCGTTTGTCGCCGGCGAACCCTTTGTCAAGCAGAACGTGTTCACAAGCCTCGACCCCAAGACCGGGCGGCCCCATGTCGATCCGGCGCGCAAACCCGGCACCGGCAAAAAGGCCGATTTCTGCCCGTCGCTGTGGGGCGGCAAAGACTGGCCGCCGGTCGCCTACAGCCCCAAGACGCGGCTGTTGTACATCCCGGCCAACGACAATCTGTGCGGCACTTCGATCGGTGAAAAGGTCAGCTATTCGCCCGGCGAGCGTTTTGTCGGCGCCACCACCACGCTCTATATCGCGCCCGGCGCCGACCATATCGGCGAATTGCAGGCGTGGAACCTCGACACCGGCAAAAAGGTCTGGAGCCACCCCTTCGCCAATTCGCAGCTGTGGGGACCCGTCTTGGCGACCGGCGGCGGGCTGGTGTTTATGGGCGGCACCAACGACCGCTATTTCCGGGCCTTCGACGCCGCCACCGGCAAGGTGCTATGGCAGTTCCGCACCGGCTCCGGGGTGATCGGGGTGCCGGTTGCGTTTGCGTTCGACGGCAAGGAATACATCGCGGTGCAATCGGGCTGGGGCGTCGACTCGGCGCGCATGCAGGCGCGGCTCAACCTGGTGCGTCCCTACCAATTCCCGGACGTGCCGCAAGGCGGCTCTATCTGGGTGTTCGCGCTCGAATAGCGGGTTCCCGGCGCGGCCCGTCACCGGCATGACGGCGCCGCGTCTTTTCGCGGCCCGCGACCGGACCCGGCGACCCGGCATGGCCGGCGGCGAAGCAGGCGCCGGTCTGCGACCCATATCGGGGCTCGCCACACCGACGACGCCCCGTATCTCCCGATCAAGCGGTATCATTCCCCGCCATCCGCGACCGGAGCGGCTCGGGCTTAAGATTAAACGCCGCCGCGCATTCAGATACCGCGGCGCGGCCCGCTTCGCGACCCCTCAGCCGCATGTCGCGAGCGCATGTCGGGTATCGGGTGGCTCCCCGGGCCGGACTCGAACCAGCGACCCAGCGGTTAACAGCCGCTTGCTCTACCAACTGAGCTACCGGGGACCAGAGCCATCCCGCGCTTCGCATATACGCTGCCGCGGCCGCTGTCGGCAAGAGCAGGCTGGCGCGGTTGCGGCGCGTTTGCCAAAAAACCCCTCGCGCGGGCGCGGCGTGCCGATCAAGCGGCGCCGCTGCGCCGCCGGCGAGGGCATTAATGAGCGAAATTCATGGTTGCGATGCAATAATATCACTTGTGCGAACAAGGCTCCGCCAACCACAGTGGAATCCCCTCCCCTCAGGTCGCGGAGTTTTGCTCTGATGAAAAACCTGCTGAAGCCTGCCCTGCTCAGCGCCGGGCTGTTGGTTGCGGCAACCGTCGCCGCACCAGCGCAAACGGTTTCCTCGCTGCCCCAGAACAGCGCCCCGACACAGAGCGCCACCACGGCGTATACCTCGACCGCGCGGATCGTTCCCGATCCGGGCGGCAGTGTCAGCATCAAATCCCAACCGGCGCAGAGTGCGGCCAAATCGCCGAGCAACTGGACCGATCATCCCTATTCCGGCGCGGAAGACGGCGCCAAGTCAGGCCCCAAGCCGAACTGACCTCTCGCGCGGAAGCGCCGCGGCGCGACGCCGCGGCCGCAGCCGGCATTTCGCCCGCGTTCGAACGAGATGCCGGTGCGCGGGCGAGCTTCACCGGCGCTCGCCCGCATTGAGAACGAAATGCAACAAATGTGAAGAACAGCGGTTGCCGACCAACGCAACCCCCTCAGCCAAAGGCCGCCTCTGCGGCCGGGATGGGTCGGCAGGCCTTCCCGCCCGTGACGCCCCAGAGTTTAAAGACAAGATGTCGCCGGGCCGCGCCGATGTGTGTGTCCTTGCACACCGCGACCGCCGCCAGGGCGGCGCGCGATGCGGAACGGCGCCGGCGCCGCCGATAGATAGGGCCCCACTCGAAAAGACGCTGGCGGCCGCGCACAACGGCGTGTCCACTTTTGTGTGGAATTGGCGCACCCGGCGAGATTCGAACTCACGACCTCTGCCTTCGGAGGGCAGCGCTCTATCCAGCTGAGCTACGGGTGCCCGTTTTTCGCGCCCGGCGGCTTGGGCCGTGGTTGGATAGCGCCGCGGCAAGGCATATGCAAGAAAGATCGGGTATAAGAGCCCTCGGCGCTTGGCGGCGGCCCGGCGGTCGCGCCTTGCCGCCCTTGCAAACCGACGAGACAGCACATGAGCGAACCAACGGCGACGCTCGCCGCCCCCGCACACGCCGCCGAAGGCCGGCGTCGCAGCCTTGACCCGCGGGCCCCCGATTGCCCCGAATTCGACCAGCTGGCGCAGCGCTTTGGCAGCCGCTTTGTCCGCCAGCGGCTGGGCATCGAGGACGACCACGAGGCCCGCGCTCGCCGCGGTTGCGGGCAGCGGCTGCGGCGCTGGTATCTGAGCCCGGTTCTGGTGCGCCGCGCGCTCAAGCTCAGCGGCTTGTACTGGCACGCGCGCAACAACGCCGAGCGCATCCGGGTCAGGCGTCATTCGCTGTTTCTGCGACGCCTGCCCGCCGCTTTCGACGGCTATACGATCCTGCAAATCAGCGATCTTCACGTCGACATCAGCCCCGGCCCGATGCGCCGTCTCGCCGAATTGCTGCCACGCCTGAGCTATGATCTGTGCGTGCTGACCGGCGATTATCGCGGCCGCACCTACGGGCCCTACGACGCCACGATCGCCGGCCTGGCGGAAATCTGCGCCCGCATTGACGCGCCAATCTATGGGGTTCTCGGCAACCACGATTCGCTGCGCATGGCGGCGGCGCTGGAAGCGTTGGGGATCCGCCTGCTGGTCAATGAGGCGACGACGATCACGCGCGGCGGCGCCCGGCTCCATCTTGCCGGCATCGACGATGCGCATTTCTACCGCACCGACAATCTCGAGAAGGCGGCAATGCAAATTCCGACCGGCGGGTTTGCCATTCTGCTGTCACACACGCCGGAGATCTATCGCCAGGCGGCGCACACCGATTTCGACCTGCTGCTGAGCGGTCATACCCATGGCGGCCAGATTTGCCTGCCGGGTGCTGTGGCCTTGACGCTCGATGCGACATTGCCCCGGCGCATGGGAGCGGGCACCTGGTCCTATCGAGGCATGACCGGCTACACCTCGGTCGGGGTCGGATCGTCGGTCATCCCGGCCCGCCTCAATTGTCCGCCCGAAGTGACGCTGCACGAATTGCGGCGGGCCGGCCCTGAAGG
>JAJPIH010000470.1 GCA_021324875.1 Alphaproteobacteria bacterium | reverse complement strand
CGGCTCGGTCTTGATGCTGCTGGCGATCCTGGCGATCTATTTGACGACCGGGTCAACCGACATCGAATACGCCCTCAATCATGCCAATCTGTTCGGACCCGGGCTGCAGAAATGGCTGTGGCTGGCATTTTTTGCCTCGTTTGCGATCAAGGTGCCGATGTGGCCGGTGCACACTTGGCTGCCCGACGCGCATGTCGAGGCGCCGACCGCCGGCTCGGTGATCCTCGCCGGCATCCTGTTGAAGCTCGGCGGCTACGGATTCGTGCGGTTTTCGCTGCCGATGTTTCCGCTCGCCTCGCATTATTTCACGCCGCTGATTTTTGTTTTGAGCGTGATTGCGGTCATCTACACCTCGCTGGTCGCGCTGGCGCAGACCGACATGAAAAAGCTGATCGCCTATTCTTCGATTGCGCATATGGGCTTTGTCACCGCCGGCACCTTCGCCGTCACGCAAGAGGCGGTGCAAGGGGCGGTGATCCAGATGTTGAGCCACGGGCTGGTTTCCGGCGCGCTGTTTTTGTGCGTCGGCGTCCTTTACGATCGCCTGCACACCCATGAGATCGCGCGCTTTGGCGGTCTCGTCGAGCGCATGCCGGCTTACGCGTTTGTGTTTATGGTCTTCACCCTCGCGGCGGTGGGTCTGCCCGGGACGAGCGGTTTTGTCGGCGAGTTCCTGATCCTGCTGGGCACGTTCAAGGTCAGCACGCTGGTCGCGACCTTGGCGGCGACGGCGCTGTTTCTCGGTCCCGCCTATATGCTCTATCTCTACCGGCGGGTTATTTTCGGCACGCTGACCCGCGCCGATCTGCGCAGCATTCTCGATCTGAGCCCGCGCGAAAAGGCGATTTTTGCGCCCTTACTGGCGATCGTGTTGTGGATGGGTCTCTACCCGGCATCTTTCCTGCATCCGATCGCGGCCTCGGTCAACCATGTCGTCGCGCAGGCAAGCGCCGCCGTCAACGGCGTCGGCCTGCACCGTACGGCGCTGCGCTAGGTCCCGGCGATGCCGACCGTGGCCCTGCCCGCAATCGCGCCGGCGCTCCCGGAAATCGTCCTCGCCGCGCTGGCGATGGTGCTCTTGATCCTTGGTGCCTTCCGCGGCGAGGGCTCGACGCGGCTGATCTCATGGCTGGCGATCGCCGCGCTCGCCGCCGTCTTTGTCATCGATCTGACCGGCGTTGGCGGGCAGACGCTCGGCTTTTACGGCATGTTTGTCAGCGACGCCTTCGCCCGCTTTGTGAAGTCGCTGGTGCTGATCGGCTCGGCGCTGGCCATTCTGATGGCGCTCCATTTCAACGAACAGGAACATATTGCCCGCTTCGAATTTCCGGTTCTGGTCATGCTGGCGACCACCGGAATGATGGTGATGATCTCGGCCAATGACCTGATCACGCTTTATGTCGGTCTCGAGCTGCAGAATTTGGCGCTCTATGTGAGCGCAAGTTTCAATCGCGATGCGACGCGCTCGAGCGAGGCGGGGCTCAAATATTTCGTTCTGGGCGGGCTGTCCTCGGGCATCCTGCTCTATGGCCTGTCCCTCGTTTACGGTTTTGCCGGCACCACCGGCTTTGCCGATCTCGCGCATCTGATGGCCGGCAATGCGCCGATCTCGCATACCGGGGTGATCGTCGGGCTGGCGTTTGTGATCGCCGGGCTTGCCTTCAAGATCTCGGCGGTGCCGTTTCACATGTGGACGCCCGACGTCTATGAGGGCGCCCCCACTCCGGTCAGCGCGTTTTTTGCGGTCGGCCCCAAGCTGGCCGCCTTCGCGCTGTTTGTCCGGGTTCTGGTCGACCCGTTCGGGCCGCTATTGGCCGAGTGGCGACAGATCGTCGTCTTCATCTCGATCGCGTCGATGATCATCGGCTCGGTTGCAGCGATCGCCCAGAGCAACATCAAGCGGCTGATGGCCTATAGTTCGATCGGCCATGTCGGCTATGCGCTGATTGGCCTCGCGGCCGCCGACACGCTTGCCGGCGGCGAGGCGGGCGTGGCCGGCATCCGCGGTGTGCTGGTCTATCTGGCGATCTATCTCGTAATGACTGTGGGCGCCTGGGCGGTCATTTTATGCATGCGCCGTCAGGGCCGCGGCCTTGAAGACATCGCCGATCTCTCCGGCTTGTCGCGCACCCATCCGATCCTCGCCTTCGCTCTGGCGATTTTCATGTTCTCGCTGGCCGGGCTGCCGCCGACCGCCGGGTTCTTTGCCAAGCTCTACATTTTTCTCGCAGCGATCGGCGCCAACCTGACCGGGCTCGCGGTGATCGGCGTCGTGACCAGCGTGGTCGGCGCTTTTTATTATTTCCGCATCGTCAAGGTCATGTATTTCGACGAGCCGGCGGCGGCGTTCGACGCGCCGCTTGCCGGCGAGTTGAAGGGAGTGCTGGTCGTGACGGCATTGGTCACGCTGTTCTTTTTCGTGCTCCCGGGACCGGTGATCGACGCCGCGCAAACCGCCGCGCGGTCGTTGTTTGTGAAATGACGGCCGCGGCGCCGTCCCTGCCCGCGGGTTACCGGCTTTTCCCCCGGGCGCGCGTCGGCAGCACCAACGACGAGGCCAAGGCGCTGGCGCTGGCCGGCGGCGAAGACGGATCCGTCGTCTGGGCGCTCGAGCAGAGCGCCGGGCGCGGGCGTCATGGTCGCGCATGGGCCTCGCCCGCCGGCAATCTCTATATGTCGATCCTGACCCGGCCGGAACGCCCTCCGGGCGAGGCGGCGGCGCTCGGTTTTGTCGCCGGGCTCGCGGTCGCCGATGCCCTGGGTGAGCTCGCGCCAACCCTCCCTCAGCCCCGCTGCAAATGGCCGAACGACATTCTGGTCGGCGGCCGCAAGATTGCCGGCATCCTGCTTGAAGCGGAAGTCGGCGCCGGCGGGCGGCTGGGGTTTGTCGTGGTTGGCATCGGCGTCAATCTGGTCAGCGCCCCGACGGCCGTCGCCTTTCCGGCGACGTCGGTGGCCGGCGAAGGCGCCCCCGCCCCGGCCCCGGCGGCGGCGTTGGCCGCGG
>JAJPIH010000283.1 GCA_021324875.1 Alphaproteobacteria bacterium | reverse complement strand
GCAGCCGCATCGCAAACACCGCCGATGTCGCATCGCAAATGGCCAGCCCGGCGCGATCGGCGGCAATCCAGTCGCCATTCGGGATGCGCACCCCGGCGGTCGTGCCGTTCCACGGGAAGACGACATCGCGGGCGGGATCCACCTGGCGCAGGTCGGGCAGCCGCCCATAGGGCGCGTGGAAAACCCGGACATCGGCCAATTCGAGCTGCTTGACGTCCTCGACCCAACCCTCGCCGAAATTCTCCCAGGCGAGCATGTCGACGCCGCGCGCCCCCAACAGCGACCAGATCGCGATCTCGATGGCGCCGGTGTCGGAACCGGCGACGACGCCGACCCGCCAATCGGCGGGAATGCCGAGAATGGCGCGCGAGCGCTCGACGACTTCGACGATCCGCGCTTTGCCCACGCCGGAACGGTGCGAGCGGCCGACCAGCGCGGCTGCCAGCGCCGCCGGCGACCAGCCGGGCCGCTTGGCGCAGGGGCCGGAGGAAAAACACGGGTTGCGCGGGCGCCGCGTCGGCTTCATGGGACGGATTCCTGCCGAAAAAGGGCCCGCTTGCGGGCCGGTTGTCGGGCCGGAACTTATGGAGGAGAGCGGCGGCCGTCAATGCGGCGGCGCAGCATTAACCTTGATTGGAGACAGCCGCGCGACTGCACCACCGCCATTTCCGGGCAGCATGACTGCCAGCCGCGGGTCAGTCACGGCGGAGAGGGTTTTCCGGCGACAAAGGCCGCCCAGCCGGCGCGGCGCAAGGCGCAGGCCGGGCACGAGCCGCAGCCATAGCCCCAGTCATGCCGCTGGGTTCGGTCGCCGAGATAGCAGCTGTGGGTCTCCTCGCGGATCAAATCCACCAGGCGATCGCCGCCCAGGCGCCGCGCCAATGCCCAGGTCGCCGCCTTGTCGCGCCACATCAACGGGGTGTGGATCACAAAGCGATGGTCGAGGCCGAGCGAAAGCGTCGCCTGCAAGGCCTTGAGCGTGTCGTCGCGGCAATCGGGATAGCCGGAATAATCGGTCTAGCACATGCCCCCGACCAGATGCCGCAGCCTGCGGCGATAGCCGATCGCGGCCGCCAGCACGAAAAACAAAAGGTTGCGCCCGGGGACAAAGGTGTTGGGCAGCCCGCTCGCATCAAAGGCGATCGCCGCCTCGCGGGTCAGGGCCGTCTCGCTGATCTGGCCGATGACCCGGCAATCGACCACATGGTCCTCGCCGAGCCGCGCCGCCCACGCCGGAAATTCGCGCCGCAGGCGCGCCAGCACGACCTGCCGGCAGTCGAGCTCGATGCGATGGCGCTGCCCGTAATCGAACCCGACCGTTTCGACCCGGGCGAAGCGGGCGAGCGCCCAAGTGAGACAGGTCGTCGAATCCTGGCCGCCCGAAAACAGCACCAGCGCCGGTTCGGGCAGGAACGGCGTCGGGGTGGAGGATGTCGCAGTCATCGGCGCGATGATCGGCCGGGCGCACGCCGCGATCAACCGCCGCGGCGCCGGGCCGAGCCGGCCGCAAGGCGTCGCCTGACGGGCTGGGCTGTGCCGGCGGGCATGGCCGCCTTCAGGCGCGACCGCCGAGCGCGAGCGTGATGATCCGCGCCAAGACAAGACCGCCGGCGAGCAGCAGATAGCCGCGCAGCACGACCAGCCAAACCCGCTCGCCGAGGCGCAGCTGGCGCGGCGGCAGCTCGGCCAAGGGTGGCATCCGCCACAGCGTGCGCAGGGTGATTTCCGCCGCCGGGGTTTCTCTGCCGGGGCGACGGCGGCCGCCGCTTGCCAGCCAGATCACCGCGGCGCCGATCGCGCCCCCGGCCAGGATCGCCACCAGCGTGCGGTCGCCGATATCGGGGAACAGCACCGCCGCGGTCAGGACCAGCGACAAGATGACCAGCACCGCGATCACCGCCCCGGTGAACAGGTTGAGCCGGCGGCTGTTGACCCATGGCCCAAGCACGGCGCGGTCGTTGCACAACAGCAGCAGAAATACCGTCGCGCTCGGCAGCAACACGCCGGCCAGGCTCTGCACCGCGTTGGTCAGCAGGCCAAGCGGGGTAGAAGGCGCCAGCACCAGCGCCGCGGCGAGCGCCACCAGCCCGCCATAGACGGCATAAAAGACTTTCGCCTCTTTCGGCTTGCGGTGCAGCGAATTGCGCAGCGACAGCACGTCGCCGATCGCATAAGCCGTCGACAACGACACCGCCATCGCCCCGATAATGCTCGCATCGATCAGCGCGATCGCAAAGCACACGCCGGCCACATGCCCGACATATTTGTCAAGACCGACGGCGACCGCGCCCGCATCCTGAAAATGCCCGAATTCGGGGCGGCCGGCAAAAGCCGCCGCGGTGAACGCCATCATCGCCGCCGCGCCGATGATCACCAGCGCGATGCCGATCCACAAATCGATCCGCTCATAGGCGATGAACCGCGGGGTGATGCGCTTGTCGATCACATAGCTCTGCTGGAAAAAGAGCTGCCACGGCGCCACCGTCGTGCCGACAATGGCAATGATCAGCAGCATCACTTCGCCCAGTTTGCCGCCGGCCGGCAATTGCGGCAGCAGCGCATCGCGCGCCATCTGACCCAAGGGCGG
>JAJPIH010000306.1 GCA_021324875.1 Alphaproteobacteria bacterium | reverse complement strand
GCGGCGCAAGGCCGCCCTGGGCTCTGGCCCCGCTCGCTCGCGTCAGCCGCTCAGCCGGGCAATTTATCGCCGTCG
Source organism: Alphaproteobacteria bacterium (assembly GCA_021324875.1). Lineage (GTDB taxonomy): Bacteria > Pseudomonadota > Alphaproteobacteria > ATCC43930 > CGMCC-115725 > AP-15. Next base: position 7,353 of record JAJPIH010000306.1, on the reverse strand, counting down.
GGCGGTGCCGGCACCTCGAATGCATTGACCATCCCCGACAGCAGCGCAAAGTAATTCGCCGCCGCGGTCAGCTCGACCAGCCATTGCACCCCGTGTCGCTCCTTGAGCCGGTTCTGTACCGCCTCATCGGCGCGATTGGTGCGGATCAATTGGCGGGTGTAGGTGACGATGTCGGCTTCGTCGGCGGGCAACGACGACGGGTCGCCCTTGGCGCGCAACAGGTCGATCGTTGTTTCCGGCACTCCGGCCCGGCGCGCGGCGCCGACCTGGGCCGCCAGACATAGGCCGCTTCCTTTTCCCGCACCGCCGCCAGGATCGCGTGCGAACGCAGTTTTGGCTCAACCACGCTCGCTTCGCGAAAAAACGTGACCAGCGGCAGCACGCGACGCGCCAGCTCCGGGCTGTGCAGCAGGATGCTGAACGGCCCGCGGACCTGGCCGAAAACCTTGAGGACGTCGTCGACGACCTCGTGATATTGGGCCGGGACGTCGGATTTACCGGAAACCGGCGTGATTCTCGGCATCGTTTCCTCCTCGATTTGGCGCTATTCGAGGCCCGGATAGGGCTTGCCCCAATCGTCGAGATAGACCACCTCGGAGAGCGGGCCGCGGCCGACCGGGCCAAAGCGGCCGATCGGATAGCCGATCGGCAGGATCGCATAGGAATGAAAGCCGGGCGGGATGCCCATCGCCGCCTCGGTCTCCTTTTCGTATTGCAAGTGGCGGGTGGTCAACGTCGCGCCGAGGCCAAGCGCCCGCGCCGCCAGCAGCATGTTCTGCACCGCCGGGTAGATCGACGCGCCGACCGAACGGCCGGGATTGGCGCCTTCGAGACAGGCCACGATCCAGACCGGCGCCTCGTGATAATGGTCGGTCAAATATTGATTGGCGGCGCGCGTCCGACGATAGCTTTCCGCCGACTGGCCGGGCGGCGGCGGGCTGTTGTCGTAGCGCGGCCCGACCACCTCGTCGAACGCCTTTTTGTAATAGACTTGGACTGCTTTCTTTTTGGCCGGGTCCTTCAGCACCAGAAAGCGCCAACGCTGGGTGTTGCCGCCGCTGGCAGCCTTCTGTCCGGCGGCGAGGATCTTGAAAATCAGTTCATCAGGAATGGGATCGGGCTTCAACCGTCGCATCGCGCGCGTCGTGTGCATGATCTCGAACACATCGGTGCTTCCGGTCGGGCCTTGGGCTTCGGGCATTTTCTCCTCCTGTGCCGGTCTGTGGGATCGAGCTGAGGGCACGGTAACGGAGTTTCGCCGCTGTCGCGAGCCGCTTTGTCGCCGCCCGGCCGCCGCCCGCCGAGCGGTTGCCCGGACGGCGGTAGGGGCGGCTTTATCTTCCTTAAACAATTTGGGTCGAGGCTCGCCTCGCCTCGTACGAAGGGAGCTCCGGGATGGCGAGAATGGAACACGGGCGGCGAGCCGGGATGTTAACCGACACAGCCGGCGTGACCGCGATCGAATATGGGTTGATCGCCGCATTGGTGGCGATCGCCGCGATTGCCGCGTGGCAGTTGCTGGGAACCAATCTCAGCACCGTCTTCAACTCGATCGCCAGCGGTGTTTGAAGACGCGGCGGGGCGTCTTACCGCGCTCCGCCCTGAGGGCGGCCTCGACCTCGGTCCGGTTCGAGCCCGGCCGTCATTGCCGGGAGCGCCCTGGGCGCTGCTGTGCCGCATCATGCTTGCGATCGAGATCGCGCTGTTCGGGTTTTTTGTGGCTGGCACGCACGGCCTGATCGTGCCGTTGGAAAAGCCCGCCACCACCGATCTTGTCAGCTTTTACGCAGCCGGTGTTCTGGCCGACGCCGGCACACCGTTTCTCGCCTACGACCAAAGCGCCCACCGCGCCGTCGAACAGGCGGTGCGCGAGCCGGGGATCGGATATGTCTGTTTCTACTATCCGCCGATTTTTCTGCTGATTTGCGCGGTCGTGGCGCTGCTTCCCTATATTCCGGCGTTCCTGCTGTTCGAGGCGGCGGGTCTGGCGGCCTATGTGTTCGTCCTGAGCCGGATTGCTGCCCAACCTGTGCGGCGGGTGCTGGTCCCGACCCTGGCCTTTCCGCCGGTGCTGTGGACGATCGGTTTTGGGCAGAACGGTTTTTTAACCGCCGCTCTGTTTGGGGGCGCGACGCTGATCGTCGATCGCCGGCCGGTGGTGGCCGGGATGCTGTTTGCAGCACTCAGTTTCAAGCCGCATTTTGCGCTGCTGGTGCCGGTGGCGCTCGTCGCTGGCGGCTACTGGCGCTGTCTGGCCGCGACCGCCGCGGCGGGCGTCGCGCTCGGCTTGCTGTCACTGGCGGTGTTCGGGGCCGAGACCTGGCATGCTTTTCTGATGGCCGCGGCGGCCAGCGGCGCGGTGTACGGCGCCGGACAGGTCCCGTTCACCGGCTTTATCACGCCGTTTGCGGCGGCCCGGCTGCTCGGCGCCGGCCTTGATCGGGCGCTGGTCATCCAGGCGGCGGTGAGCCTGATCGCCGCCGGCTTTGTCGCTGTTGTGTGGCGCCGCCGCCCGCCGTTGGGCTTGCGCGCCGCCAGCCTGGTTGCGACCAGTTTGATCGCGGTTCCGGTGGCGCTGTTTTACGATCTGGTCGTGGCCGGGGTCGCCGGCGCCTGGCTGCTGCGCAGCCGCCAAAGCGATCGCTGGCCGGCGCCGGTGCTGCCGGTTCTGGCGCTCCTTTATGTGCTGTGTCTGAACCCGCGGGGGGTGGCGGCGGCAGCGCGGGTACCGCTCGGCTTGATCGTGGTGCTCGGTCTGAGCCTGCTGACCGCCGCCATGGTAATGTGGCGCCGCCGATCGCCACCAGAAGGGGCGGGCAGCGGCGGCAGCCCTGCGGCCGTATTGCCGGGTCCGGTCTGTGGCGCAGGCGGTCGCGATCAGCCGCCGCGCGGCGGGCGGCCGCGATATTGCTGCAGCCGGGTCGAGCGCAACCCGGGCAGCCCATGCGCTTCATAAGCGCGTTGCCAGCTGGCCAATTCTTCGGGGGTCAACTGGTAGCGCTCGCAGGCCGCCTCGCTGGTCAACAGTCCCGCAGCGATCGCCCGCACCACCGCCGCCTTGCGGCGAATAGTCCAGCGCTTGACATTGGCCGGCGGCAATTCGGTCGGCGGGCGCGGTGGTTCAGCCATTGCCGAACCTGTCGATCCTCCGATGCGCAAGGCGGCGTCGGGGGTTTGCGAAGGCGGTTCCAGTTCCATAACGGTGTTGATCCATGTTCTACGCACTCTCGACCGTCCGATTACCGGCAACCGGCGTTGCTGCAGCGGCTCTTTGCCGGCTGCCCACCCGTTTGGTCGGTTCTCGTCTTGGGTCGTGCCGTCAAATCGCGCATTTGCGCTTGACCGGGCAATTACACTTATTGTCCGCGTTGTGCTACTATATTGATCGTTAATTAATCGATATTTTTGGTTAATAACGGAGTCTTGGTTAACAAGACACCGCTGCGCACGCCGACAAAAGCTCTGCCTCCAAAAGAGGGTAGTCAATCGCTCAAAATTAAACTCAATTGAGCTTACGACAGGCTTAAACAGATTCTATTTGCCGACGCCAAAAGCCTCGGCGCCGTCGCGGTTTCGCCACGGCGGTCAAAGACCGCTTTTGTCTGACGCTGTGGTCTGCCGATTTCGTCAGCAAGCCGTCCCGATCGCGTCCGCAGGCAAGCCGGCGGCGCTTTTAGGCCCGCGATCGCGCCCAGCGGACCCCAGCGGCCAAGGCCTGGACATCGCCGAGCACCGCCGCGACGAGGCCCGGCCGGGCCCGCCCGCCGGCGTCGAGATTGGCGGCCAGACGCTGGACCAGCGCCGAGCCGACAACCGCGGCGTCGGCGGCGCGCGCCACGGCGGCCGCCTGGTCGGGGTCCTTGATGCCAAACCCGACCGCGACCGGCAGCGTCGTGAACCGCCGCAGCCGCGCAACCGCGATGGCGACGGCATCGGTGTCGGCGCGGCGGGTGCCGGTAATGCCGGCGATCGCGACGTAATAGATAAAACCGCCGGCACCGCCGACAATTTGCGGCAGGCGCCGCTCGTCGCTGGTCGGGGTCGCCAGCCGAACCAGGTCAAGCCCCGCTGCGCGCGCCGGCCCGGCCAATTCGGCATCCTCTTCGGGCGGCAGATCGACGACAATCAGCCCATCGACGCCGGCGGCCGCGGCGTCTTGCGCAAACGCTTGCGGGCCATAGCGATAGATCGGGTTGTAATAGCCCATCAGCACAAAGGGGGTCGTCTCGTCGCGGCGGCGCAGATGCCGCACCATCGCCAAGGTGCGGCGCAAATTCATGCCCGCTTTCAGGGCCCGCTGACCGGCGGCCTGGATCAACGGTCCGTCGGCCATCGGATCGGAAAACGGCATGCCGATTTCGACGAGATCGGCCCCGGCCGCGGCGAGACCGGCGATCAGTTCGCGCGAGGTGTCGGGATCGGGGTCGCCCGCGGTCAAATACGCGACGAGCCCGGCCCGCCCTTCGCCGCGCAGCCGCGCAAAGCGCTCGGCAATGCGGCTCATCGGCCGCGCTCGACCACAACAGCGATCGGGCCGCCCCGGCGCCGATCCACGATGCGCCGGCGGGTGCCGATCGCCCAAACCGGCCTGCCCCAAAACATGTTTCGCAGCCTCACAGCCGCACCCCCAAATGTTCGGCGACGGCAAAGATGTCCTTGTCGCCGCGGCCGCACATATTCATCACGATCAGGTGGTCGCGCGGCAGGTTGGGTGCGATCTTGGCGACATGGGCAAGCGCATGCGCCGGCTCCAACGCCGGGATGATGCCTTCGAGCCGGCTCGCCAGCTGAAACGCTTCGAGCGCCTCGGCATCGGTAATCGCGACATATTCGACCCGGCCCAGATCGTGCAGCCAGGCGTGTTCGGGGCCGATCCCCGGATAGTCGAGCCCGGCCGAAATCGAATGCGCGTCTCTGATCTGCCCATCCTCGTCCTGCAACAGATAGGTGCGGTTGCCGTGCAGCACGCCGGGCACGCCGCCATTCAGCGAGGCCGCATGCATACCGGTCTGAAGACCGTGACCGGCCGCCTCGACCCCGATCATCGCCACCCCCGGCTCATCGAGAAACGGATGAAACAGCCCCATCGCGTTCGAGCCGCCGCCGATGCAGGCGACCAGCGTGTCGGGCAAGCGGCCTTCGGCTTTTTGTAATTGCACCCGGGTCTCGCGCCCGATCACCGACTGGAAGTCGCGCACCATCGCCGGGTAAGGGTGCGGACCGGCCACCGTCCCGATCACGTAAAACGTGTCATCGACATGCGCGACCCAGTCGCGCAAGGCCTCGTTCATCGCGTCTTTGAGGGTCGCGGTGCCGGAATGCACCGGCACGACCTCGGCGCCCAACAGTTTCATGCGGAAGACATTGGGCTTTTGCCGCTCGATATCGGTCGCCCCCATATAGACGACGCAGGGCAGGTCAAACAGCGCACAGGCGGTGGCGGTGGCGACCCCGTGCTGGCCGGCGCCGGTCTCGGCGATGATGCGCGTTTTGCCCATGCGCCGCGCCAGCAAGGTCTGGCCGAGCACGTTGTTGATCTTGTGGGCGCCGGTATGGTTGAGCTCGTCGCGTTTGAAATAGATTTTGGCGCCGCCAAAATGGCGGGTCAGCCGCTCGGCAAAATAGAGCGGGCTTGGCCGCCCGACATAATGTTCGAGGTAATAGTCGAGCTCGCGCTGAAAGCCGGGATCGCGGCACGCCTCGTCATAGGCCGCCTCGACCGCCAGCACCAGCGGCATCAAGGTCTCGGCGACATAGCGCCCGCCATAAATGCCGAAATGCCCGGCCGCGTCGGGTCCGCCGCGCAATGTGTTCGCTGCCTGCATCGCCACTCCCTTATTCGGGCCGAGAATGCACCAGCCGGGCGCCGCCGGCACGGACAAAAACCGCGCGGTGATCCGCCTCTTGGCCCGGCGAAAATCGCGTAACGGTTTGGCGCCTTTGCGATCCCGCTGTAAAATACAGCGAGTTTACAGCGAAATTCGCCACATAGTAGAATAACCCGTTGGCGGGCCGGGCTCGGCCTGCTCCGCCCGGCGCGCACGCCACAGCCAACATCGGCAATGATAGCCGATGATTGTGGTCGGCGCATGACGCCGGGGCCGCGCCGGCCAAGGCCTGGATGCGAGCCGTGTTGCGCCGGCGGCGGGAAGGCGAGATGATGGTCATGGTCTCAGATCGCTTGTGCATCGAGGAGGGGAAACGGCTATGGCCTATGAAGGCATGATTGCGGAGACGATCACGATCAACGGCGACAAGGGCGAGCCGATCTCGGCCTATGTCGCGCGGCCGCTGGGTCCGGGGCCGTTCCCGGGTATGGTGCTGCTGCATCACGCGCCGGGCTGGGACGAGTGGTATCGCGAGGCAACCCGCAAATTCGCCCATCACGGCTACGCAGCGATCAGCCACAATCTCTATCACCGCGCCGGACCGGGCAATCCCGACGACGTCGCCGCCAAGGTGCGGGCCGAGGGCGGGGTGCCCGACGCCCAGGTCATGGGCGACACCGAGGGTGCGGTGCAATGGCTCAAAGCCCAGCCCTGGCTGAACGGCAAGGTCGGGGTGTTTGGCACCTGCTCGGGCGGCCGGCAGGCTTTTCTCTATGCCTGCCATACCAAGAGCATCAACGCCGCCTGCGATTTGTGGGGCGGCCGCGTGGTGATGAGCCGCGAAGAGCTGAACCCCAAGCAGCCCAAAGCGCCGATCGATTTCACCAAGGACCTGTCCTGCCCGCTGCTCGGCTTGTTCGGCAATGAAGACCGCGCGCCGACCCCGGAACAGGTCGACCAGCACGAGGCCGAACTCAAGAAGCACGGCAAGCAATACGAATTCCACCGCTATGACGGCGCCGGGCACGGCTTTTTCTATTACGACCGGCCGATGTACCGCATCGAACAGGCGCTTGATGGCTGGAAAAAGGTGTTCGCATTCCTGGAAAAGCACTTGGCCAAGTAACCGCGGCATGTGCACGTCGATCGTCGAGATCGTCGGCGCCGACGGCGCCGGCAAGAGCGCGGATGGGTGGTTTGATCTGACCCACGCGGTGGTCTCTTACGACCACCCCCATCACGCGCTCTTCGAAGAAGCGATCACGATCGATTTTGTCAATTCGGGGCTCGGTCCCGCGGCGCGGGTCGCGGTCGAGCTGAGCCTCGATGCCGCCAAGGAGCTTTGCGGCGCGCTCGCCAAGGCGATTGCCGCGGCCGAAATCGAGGAAAGCGGGCGGCGCCGCGGCAGCTGAAGGCGGTGGGTCATGGCGGGCGCCGCCCGCCAAAGCCGCGGCTGTTGCCGGCGTCGCGGGCAATCGCGGCTACGGCGGTATTGACCTCCGCGGTTCGGTTGCGGCTGGCCGGC
>JAJPIH010000092.1 GCA_021324875.1 Alphaproteobacteria bacterium | reverse complement strand
CGGCGAGATGACCGAATAGACCGCATGTTCGAGCATCAATACCGCATTGCCGGCGGCGAGCGCGATCGCACCCCCCGAACCGCCTTCGCCGATCACCGCGGCGACCAGCGGCACCTCGATGTCGAGGCAGGTTTCGATGGCGCGGGCGATCGCCTCGGCCTGGCCGCGCGCCTCGGCGTCCACCCCGGGATAGGCGCCGGCGGTGTCGATAAAGGTCAGCACCGGAAGACGAAAGCGGTCGGCCAGCCGCATCAGCCGGCTCGCCTTGCGGTACCCCTCGGGCCGGGCCATGCCAAAATTGCGAACGAGCCGGCTTTCAGTGTCGCCGCCCTTTTCGGTACCCAGCACCATGATGCTGCGGCCGCGAAACCGGCCGAGCCCGCCGACAATCGCCTTGTCCTCGGCAAAGACGCGGTCGCCGGCAAGCGGCGTGAAATCGGTGATCAGGTTGGCGATGTAATCGAGCGTGTGCGGCCGCTCCGGGTGGCGCGCGACCTGGACTTTCTGCCATGGGGTCAGGCGCGCGTAAGTCTGGCGCAGCAAGCGCGCGGCGGTCGCTTCGAGGCGGCCGACTTCCTCGGTAATGTTGATTTCGCTGGTCGTCGAGAGGTGGCGCAGTTCCTCGATCTTGCCTTCGAGCTCGCCGATCGCACGTTCGAAGTCGAGAAAATGACGCGTCATTTGCGCCGGGCGAGGGGATGGGCGGTGTGCACGAGCTGGCGCAGCCGCTCGGACAGGACATGGGTGTAGATCTGGGTCGTCGCGATGTCGGCATGCCCGAGCATCTGCTGAACGCTGCGCAGATCGGCGCCGTGGTCCAGAAGGTGGCTGGCAAAGGCATGCCGCAGCACATGTGGCGACAGCCGCGCCGGGTCGAGGCCGGCGCGCCCCGCCAACTCTTTCAACAGCTGGCCGCAACGCTGCCGGGTCAAATGGCCGGTGTCGCCATGCGAGGGGAACAGCCAGCGCGACGGCCGGTCGTCGGTCAGAAACAGGCTGCGGCTGGCAAGGTAATCGGCAAGCGCCCGGCGCGCCGGCTCGCCCAGCGGCACCACCCGTTCGCGTCCGCCCTTGCCCCGCACCAACAAGAAACGGGGATCGCGCAGCGCCGCCGCATGCGGCAACGTGACCAGCTCGGAGACCCGTAGCCCCGTCGCATACAGCAGCTCGACGAGGCACAGCACCCGCGTCCCCTCGCGGCCGGGCCAGGCTCGCGCCGCCGCCAGCAGGGCCTCGATCTCGTGTTCCGACAAAAGCTTGGGCAGAGGGCGGCCGAGACGCGGGGTGTCGAGATTGGCGGTCGGGTCGTCGCCGCGCACCCCATCCAAAATCAGGAATTTGTAGAACTGGCGCAAGGCCGACAAGCGCCGCGCCAGGCTGCGCGGCGCCAGCTGCGCCGTCGGCGGTCCGGTCAGATAGGCGTGAATGCTGGGCTCGTCGGCCGCCTCGAGGGTTGTCCTGCGGGTCGCGAGAAACCCTGCGAGGTCCTCGAGGTCGTGGCGATAGGCGGCGATGGTCAGCCGCGCTGCACCGCGCTCGGCGGCAAGCGTTTCGAGAAACGCTTCGAGGTGGCGGGAAAACGCGGGCCGCGCCAACCGCTCGGACCGTCCGCGCCTACCGCGGGAAACGCGCATCGGGCAGCACCTTCTGCACCGGGGTCGACGGCACCGGCGGGTTCCAAAGCGCCAAAAACGCCGCGCCGCCCAGTACCGCCAAGACGACGATAACGACAACTCCGATGGTCAGTTTCCCCATGCCTCAGGCTCGCATGTCGCAATCCGGCGGTTGCGGCGCAATCGACCGGGACGCGCCGGCACCCGCCAATTGACGACCCCGCCACACGATATGCTAGTACCGATACAATATGCCGCGAAAAAGAGCGGTCTCTACAGGAGCGGCGATAAGTGGTGATTGACGCGCTCGAATCGGGCCGGTCGGCGGGGCCGCTGCGGCGCTTTGTCCCGTCCCGGACGGTCGTCTTGGTCGGGTTGATGGGCGCGGGCAAGACCAAAATCGGCCGCCGCCTCGCCCTGCGACTGGGTCTGCCGTTTTTCGATTCGGACCAGGAGATCGAGACCGCGGCCGGCGAGACGATCGAGGAAATCTTTGCCAATCGCGGCGAGCGGGTGTTTCGCGACGGCGAGCGTCGGGTCATCGCCCGGCTGTTGGCCAAGCCGGTTCATGTGCTGGCAACCGGCGGCGGCGCATTCATGGACCCACTGACCCGGGCGCTGGTGCGCAAATATGGCGTCTCGCTGTGGCTGCGCGCCGATCTCGACACGCTGGTGCAAAGGGTGTCGCGACGCAGCGATCGGCCGCTGCTGAAGGCCGGCGATCCGCGCGCGATCCTGGCCGAGCTGATCGAGCGCCGCTATCCGATCTACGCCGAGGCCGACATTACGATCGACAGCAGTGACGGCTCGCCCGAGGGAACCGTCGGCCGCGCGATCACGGCGCTGGCCGCCTGCCCATTGGCCTCGGTGCCGGCGGCGAGGGAGGGTCCGGAATGACGATGCCGATTATGACCGCCGAGCGTCAACGGTTGCGCGTGGAGCTGGGTGCGCGCGCCTATGACATCGTGGTCGGCGCGGGGCTCATCGCAACCGCCGGCCATGAGATCCGGCCTTTGATGCGGCGGCCGCATGCGGTCGTTGTCAGCGACGACAATGTCGCCCGGCATTGGCTCGAGCCCTTGCTGGCAAGTCTCGCCGCCGCCGGCATCAGCTATCACACGGTCGTGCTGCCGCCCGGCGAAGAGACCAAGGACCTCGCGCATTTCGGCCGGCTCGCCGAGGATGTTCTGGCCTGTGGCCTCGAGCGCGGCTCGATGCTGATCGCGTTGGGCGGCGGCGTGGTCGGCGACATCACCGGGTTTGCCGCCGCGACGCTGCTGCGCGGCGTCGATTTCGTTCAGCTTCCGACGACCTTGCTGGCCCAAGTCGACAGCTCGGTGGGCGGCAAAACCGCGATCAATGCGGCGAGCGGCAAGATCCTGATCGGCGCCTTCTACCAGCCGCGGCTGGTGGTGGCCGATACCGATGTGCTCGCCACCTTGCCGCGCCGCGAATTGCTCGCCGGCTATGGCGAAACCGTCAAATACGGGCTGATCCGCGACGCCGCCTTTTTCGCCTGGTGCGAGCGCCAGGGGAACGCGCTGTGTGGGCTGGCGCCGGAGCCGCTTCGCCATGCGATCGTGACCAGCTGCCAGATGAAGGCCGAAATCGTGGCCGGCGACGAGCGTGAAGAGGGTGAGCGCGCGCTGCTCAATTTCGGCCACACCTTCGGGCATGCGCTCGAAGCCGAAACCGGCTTTTCAAGCCGCCTGTTGCATGGCGAGGCGGTGGCGTTGGGCATGGTGCTGGCGTTCGGCTTCGCGGCCCGGCTCGGGCTTGTCGCCGAAGGCGAAGGCGAGCGTGTGCGCCGCCATTTTGCCGCGGTCGGCTTGCCCACGCGCCTCGCCGAGATCGGTCTTGGCGAGGTTGCGCCGGAGCGGCTCCTGGCGCATATGGCAAAGGACAAGAAAGTGCGCGACGGCAAGCTCACGCTGATCCTGCCGCGTCGGATCGGCGAGGCGTTCATCATGCGGGACGCACCGACCGCCGAATTGCGCGATTTTCTCGCCGCCGCCTGAGCCGCTCAGCCGCGGTCCTCGTCGGGAGCCAGAGTGGTCAGCGCGAGCGCGTGGACGCGGCTTTTCAGTTCCTCGGCCAAAGCCGCATAGACCAGACGCTGGCGCGCGAGCCGGCCAAGACCGGCAAAGGCGGCCGCGACAATCGTGACCCGGAAATGCGTCTCGCCCTCGGGCCGGGCGCCCACATGGCCGGCATGGCGATGCGATTCGTCGATTATCTCGAGCCGGGTCGGCGCAAAGTGTTGGGTCAGCTTGCGGCGGATCGTGTCAGCGACGGTCATCGGTGCAACCATCGAGCCTGGCTCTGCGATCCGCCGGACCATCAGGATCGGACCTTGCGGCGTCAGCCGCGCCTTCTGGTGCGGGTTCAGCCGGCACCGCGGCGGTGAGAAACTGGCCGAGATTGTCGACAACATAATGGATGTGGTCGCCGTCGGCGCCGAGGGCGGCCCAGTCGAGGGTGCCGCGCACCCATGCCGTGGTCATGCCGAGCGCCGCCGCCGGGACCAGGTTGCGCGCGATGTCTTCGACCATCAGCGCGGTCTCGGGGCGTACGCGGTGGCGGCGCAATAATTCGTGATAGCCGGCGAGCGCCGGCTTCGGCTCGTAGCCGGCATCGACGATGTCGATGACGCCGGAGAAGGCCGAAGCGAGGCCGAGATGGTCGAGCAGTCGCTGGGCATGGCGGGTCGAGCCGTTGGTGTGGATCAGCTTGCGTCCGGGCAATCGGGCAAGTGCGGCGGCCAAGACCGGGTCGGGGGGCACGCAGGCGAGGTCGACCTCATGCACATAGGCGAGAAACTCCGCCGGATCGACCCGGTCGACGGTCATCAGCCCGCGCATCGTCGTGCCATATTCGCGAAAATAGCGCTTCTGACGACAAGCGCCTCGTCCAGCGACAGCCCCAGCCGCTCGGCGACAAAGCGTTGCATGCGCGCATGGATCAGGTCAAACAGCCGGCATGAGGCGGGATAGAGGGTATTGTCGAGATCGAAAATCCAGGTCTCGATCTCGGCCAGCGGGCGACCGCCATTGTCGGGCATCGCGCCAACCCTCAGCCGCCGCGGATCAGGGTGCCGGCCCCCGAGGTGTCGGTGAACAATTCGAGCAGGATCGCATGCTCGACGCGGCCGTCGAGGATCACCGCCGCCTCGACCCCGGCCTCAACCGCCTCGAGGCAAGTTTCGACCTTGGGGATCATGCCGCCATGAATGACGCCCTCGGCGATCATGCGCCGCGCCGCCGCGGCGGTGATCTCCGAGACCAGCTGCTTGTCGGCGTCGAGCACGCCGGCGACGTCGGTCAGCAACAACAGCCGGGTCGCCTTGACCGCGCCGGCCACCGCACCGGCGACGGTGTCGGCGTTGATATTGTAGGTCTCGCCATTGGCGCCGACCCCGATCGGCGCAATGACCGGGATGATGTCGGATCTGATCAAGGTGGCGAGGACATCGGCGGCAACCCGCTGCGGCTCGCCGACAAAACCGAGATCGATGGCGGCGCCGCCGCCGTTGCCGGCGTTGTCAAGCCTCAGCTTTTTGGCCTGGATGAGCCCGGCGTCCTTGCCGGTGAGCCCGATCGCGCGACCCCCTTCGGCATTGATCGCCGCGACCAGCTGCTTGTTGATCGTGCCGGCGAGAACCATCTCGACCACTTCCATCGTCTCGGCATCGGTGATCCGCAAGCCGTCGACAAACTGGCTCTCAATGCCCAGGCGCTTCAACATCTGGCCGATCTGCGGGCCGCCGCCATGAACGACGATCGGATGGATCCCGACCTGTTTGAGCAGGACGACGTCGCGCGCGAACGAATCGCCGCCTTCGCCCATCGCATGGCCGCCATATTTGACGACCAGGCAATGGCCGGCGTAGCGCCGCATATAAGGGAGCGCCTCGGCCAGCACCGCGGCTTTTGCCAGCGGCGCCACGACGCCGCTCGGGGTCCGATGGTTCGGGTTGGAGGTCATCGCAGCTCTCGGTCTATCGCGGCAAATCGGAGGCGGGCCGCTGTTGCGCCGGGTCGGCGCAAGCATGGCGAGCAAACGCCGCCAGCGTGGCGCGCAACGCGGCGATGCCGTGATGCTTCGCGGCGCTGGTCAGATGAATTTCGGGGTGGGCGGCGGGGTGGAGGGCGAGATCGGCCAGCACCGCCTCGGCGATCTTCGCGAGGTCGGCGGCGGCGATCTTGTCGGTCTTGGTCAGAACGACCTGGAAGGAAAGGCCGCTTTCATCAAGCAGTCGGAGCAGCGGCCGGTCGGGGGGTTTAAGCCCGTGGCGGGCATCGACCAGCACGCAGACCCGGGAGAGCGCCGCGCGTACGCGAAAATAGTGCTGCACGAGCCCGGTCCAGTTCGCTATCGCGGCCTTCGAGGCCTCGGCGTAACCGTAACCCGGCAGATCGACCAGCATCAGCGCCCCGCCGAGGTCAAAGAAATTGAGCTGGCGGGTGCGGCCCGGCGTGTTCGAGATGCGCGCCAGCATGCGTCGCCCGGTCAGCGCATTGACGAGACTTGATTTGCCGACATTGGACCGGCCGGTAAACGCGATCTCGGGCAGGCCCTCGCTCGGCAGCCCGGCGGCGGTGGCGGCGCCGGCGACAAAGCGTGCCTCGCGGGCAAACAGCCGCCGCCCGGTCTCGACCAGCGCCGGATCGAGCGCCCGCGGCGGGTAGAGGGCGGGGCGATCCGCCCCGACCATGTCCCGGGCGCCGCTCATGCCGCTCCCGCGCGGCGCATGATCAGCCATTGCTGGGCGATCGAAAGCGTATTGTTCCACGCCCAATAGATCACCAGACCGGCGGGAAAATGGGCCAACATAAAGGTGAACACGACCGGCAGGACCATGAACATGCGCGCCTGTACCGGGTCCACGGGTTGCGGGTTCAGCTTTTGCTGCAGGAACATTGTCACGCCCATGATGATCGGCCACGCGCCGACCATCAAAAACGGCCCGATCAACGGCACGACGGCGGGATTGTACGGCAACAGCCCGAACAGATTGGCAAACGACGTCGGGTCGGGCGCCGACAGATCGTGAATCCAGCCATAGAACGGCGCCTGCCGCATCTCGATCGTCACAAACAGCACCTTGTAGAGCGAGAAGAAGACAGGGATTTGGATCACGATCGGCAGACAACCGGCCAGCGGGTTGGCCCCGACCCGCTTGTAAATCGCCATCATTTCCTGCTGCTGGCGGGCGCGGTCATCGGGAAACCGCTCGCGGATCTTCTGAATTTCAGGCTGCAAGAGTTTCATCTTGCTCATCGCCTGATACGATTTATTGGCGAGCGGAAAGAACAGCAGCTTGACGCACAGCGTAAACGCCAGGATCGCCAGCCCGAAATTGCCGAGAAAATGTTCGAATACCAACAGCAGGCGGAAGATCGGCTTGGTCAGAAACCAGAACCAGCCAAAGTCGATCGAATATTCGAACAGCGGAATGCCCGAGGCGCTATAGGCCTCGAGCAGGTCAAGCTGTTTGGCGCCGGCGAAAAATCGCGTCTCGACCGCGTGCGAGGCATTCGGCTGGAGTGTGAATTGCGGTCCCAGATAATCGGTCTGATAATGATCGACGCCGTTTTCCACGGTGCGCGTGAAGCGCGCCCTGACCGGTTGGTCCTGCGCCGGAATCAGCGAGGTCAGCCAATATTTGTCGGTAAAGCCCAGCCAGCCTCCGGTCGACGTGAAATCGATCGGCACGCCCGGGTTGAGCGAAGAATATTTGACCTCGTGGAGTGAGCCGTCGAGGTAACCGATCAGACCTTCGAAGAGGATGTAATATCCCGCAACTTGCGGCGTCCCGACGCGGGTGATCAGCCCATAAGGCAGCAATTTGACCGGCTCGCTGCCGGTGTTGCGCACCTCGTCGCGCAGGCTGAACATGTAATTCTCGTCGACCGAGATCGTCCGCGTGAAGACAAGACCCTGGCCGTTGTCCCAGGTGAGGGTGACCGGGTGGCTTGGCGTCAGCGGCCCGCCTGTCGCTTTCCATTCCGTGTCGGGCCCCGGCAGTTTCACCGCCCCCGGCTCGGCCGCCACCCATCCGAATTCGGCAAAATAGGGATTTTCGGTGCCCGGTGGCGACAGCAGCAGCACCGCCGGACTCTTCGGGTCGACCGTTTCCCGGTATCTGGCGAGCGTCAGATCGTCGAACTTGGCGCCGATCAGGGCGATCGAGCCGCGCAGCGACGGCGTCTTGATGTCGATGCGGGGTTTCCCGGCGATCGCTTGGGCGACCGTTTCGGTGGCTTTTGCCGCGACGGCGCCGGGCGCATTGGCGTTTTGCGACGGGGCGGCAGCAGACGGGGTCTTCGCCGCTCCCGCCGGCCGCGTCGCCTCGCTGCCGATATGCGGCGGCGTCGGATAGAGACGCTGAAACACAAACTGGAAGCCGATCAGAATCCCGACCGACAGGACAATCGCGATCAACAGGTTGCGCTGTTCCATAGGGTCGGGACCGAAACGTCTCAGCGGAGGAAGAGGCGCCCGCGACGCGCGCGGGCCGCGGCGGCCATTGCCGGCGGCACCGGATCGTAGCCGCTACCGCCCCAAGGATGACAGCGGCTCAGCCGTCGCAGGGCAAGACCGAGGCCGCGCACCGGACCGTGACGCGCGAGCGCCTCGATCGCATAATCCGAGCAGGTCGGCAGAAAGCGGCACGCCGGCGGCAGCACCGGGGAAACCAACAGCTGATAACCGCGCACCAGCATCCGCAACGGCAGGCTGGCGATCCGGCCAAACTCGGGCGATGTCATCGGCTCCCCTTCGCCTCACGTTGCGGCTGGCGTCCGGTCCCGGGCTCGACCCGCCGCAACGCCGCGGCCAGATCGTCGAGAAGTGCGGTGAACGGCCTTTTGGCGGTCTCCGGCCGGGCGATCAGCACATAATCGGTGCCGGGTCGCCCGCGCTCCGGCAGCATGATCGCGGCGGCGGCGCGCAATCGCCGCTTGGCACGGTTGCGCGTGACCGCATTGCCGACTTTGCGGCTGGCGGTAAATCCAACCCGCATCCCGGATTGCCCGGACCCCGCAGGACGCGCCGCCGCCTGCAAAATCAGACCCGGGGTTACCGCTTTGCGGCGGCTTGCTGCGACCCGCAGAAAGTCCGGTCTGACCTTCAGCGTCTCGGGTCTGCGCGCCGCCGGTTGAACCGCCCCGGCGTGAGAGTAGGTTGCGTGGTTCAGGCGGACAGCCGCTTGCGGCCCTTGGCGCGCCGCGCGGCGAGCACGCGCCGGCCGCCAACCGTTGCCATGCGCGCACGGAATCCGTGGCGGCGCTTGCGAACGAGCCTGCTTGGCTGGTAGGTGCGCTTCACGGCGCCCACTCCGATGATTGTGTCGGTTCGACTTGCAGCCTAAATAGGTCAGGTGCCGAATCGAGTCAACGGCGGGGTCGCGCCTCTGTTCGTCAAGTGTTCGCCTTGAGGGCAGCGCAGCGCTGTGCCATCTCGGGGCAGCAGCAGCGACCGGGGGAGAGCGGGTGGCGGCCGATGCGGGCGGATGACACGGCGATCGAGGCGGCCGACCGGGCCGCTCGCGAATGGACGGCGTCGGGCGATGACCCGATCCCGCTCGGCAGCGATGGGCACAAGGTCGCATTCTGCCGAATGCTGCTGGAAACCCACAACCGCTACAAACCCGCGGTCATCGATTGGCCGGCGCTCGATCCCGAAGCGCGCGATCGGCTCGTCACGCTGCCGATCTGGGATATCGCCGTTCAGACCGAGGGCAAGGCCCGAGAGCGCGTGCTCGGCTATGCCGAAACCGTGACCGATCCGCTGTTGCGGCAAGCGATCGAACTCGACGGGTTCGAGGAGGGCCGCCACAAGGAGGTGCTCTCCAATCTCGTCGCCGCTTATGGCATTCGCCTGGCGCCGGAACCCGAATATCGTCGGCCTCGCGACCGCGAATGGGCGTTCATGGTCACCGGCTTTAGCGAGTGCATCGACAGCTTTTTTGCTTTCGGCCTGTTTGCGCTGGCCAAGCGCTCGGGATTTTTCCCGACCGCGCTGGTCGACACCTTCGAACCGGTCATGCAGGAAGAGGGTCGCCACATCCTGTTTTTTGTCAACTGGGCGGCCTGGCATCGCCGGCGGTTGCCGGTTTGGAGGCGGCCGTGGTTCGCGCTCCGGGTGGCGGCGGTATGGGCGTTTCTGGTCTGGGAGCGGCTGGGCATCGCGCGCGGGATTGGCGGCGACGAGGCGGCAAAGGGACAAGACAACAACTTTACCATGAATGGCAGCAAAGCGATCGGTAATGCCAAAGTTTCGATTACCGAATTGCTTGAGATCTGCCTCGGCGAGAACGAGCGCCGCCTCGAAGGCTATGATCCGCGACTGTTGCGGCCGCGGCTCGTCCCCGGCGTGATGCGCTTTGTCCACCGCCTCCTGCGGTGGCGAAGGACGATCATGGCGCCCGCATGAAGGCCGGAACCGACGAGCACAAGCGGCGGTTTTGCGAGGATTTCATCGCCACCCACAATCCTTATCAACCCGAGGCGCTGCCCTGGCCGGCGCTCGACGCCGAGGCCCTGGCGAGGCTGCGGGCCATCCCGTTCTGGGGCGAGGTGCTGACCACCGAGCGGCGCGCCGGGGCCATCGTGAATGCGTATGCGGCGCGCATCGACGACCCGCTGGTGCGCCAGGCGGTGGCCCTGCAAGCCTACGAAGAGGCTCGCCATGCCCGTCTGCTGTGGCTGATGGCGCGCCGCTACGGCGTTGCCGTTGGCGACGTCCGGGCCGAACCGCCGCCGGCCGATCTCTACCGCGCCTTTGCCGATTTCGGCTATGGCGAATGCCTCGATGCCTTTCTCGGCTTTGGCGTGTTCAACATCGCGCGACGCGCGGCTTACCTGCCGGAGCCGTTATTCGCGATTTTCGAGCTCCTGCTGCACGAGGAAAACCGGCATATCGTCTTTTTCATCAATTGGATGGCGTGGGAGCAGGCGCGCCGCGGCCGCGGTCTCGCCTGGCTGCGCGCGATCATCGCGCTGCGCTATTACGCCGGGGCGATCGGCCGGCTTCTCGGGACCGTGCGTCGCGGGCGGCACGCCGCGGACGGCCGCGATTTTTCGCCGACGCAGGCCGCGATCTTTCTCGACGGCTTTTCGCTGCGCATGCTTCTTGAAGAGTGCTGCGCCGAATATGACCGCCGCATGCATGCCTTTGACGCGCAATTGCTGAAACCGGTTTTTTTGCCGCGGCTCGCCGGGTTTGTCCTTGCCGGTCTGCGCTTGGGCAGGGTCGGCCGCGGTCGTCGATAACGGGTGAATGCGCTGGGTTACGGTCCTGCTGGCGGCCGCCGGTTCGGCGGTCATCGCCGTGCTCGTCGTCCATTTCGGGGCGGGCGCGGTGGCCCGCTCGCTGGCCGCGGTCGGCATCTCCGGCGTCGTCCTGATTTGCGCCATCCATTTGCTGCTGATGGCCATGATGGGGCTGGCCTGGTGGGTGCTTCTGCCCGGGAGCGGCCCATGGCCGGTGATATGGGCGCGCTTGGTGCGCGACTCGGTCGCCGAGGTGCTGCCGTTCTCGCAACTCGGCGGTTACGTTTTCGGCGCCCGGGCGCTTGCGGTCGCCGGCGTTCCCGGCGGCGCGGCGGTGGCGACGACGATTGTCGATGTCACCCAGGAATTTCTGGCCCAGATCGCCTATGTCGCGATCGCGCTGTCGTGGCTTGTGGCGCGCAACCCGCGCTCCTCGCTGGCGCTACCCGGCGCCATCGGCACCGGACTGGCGGTCGCGGGGGCGCTGGCCTTTGTCGTGGCCCAACGCCGTGGGTTTGGCCTGTTGGAGCGGGCGCTCGGTCGCGGTTGGACCGCGAAGACGGCGGCGGCGGCGGCGAGCGTGCATGCCGCGATCGCCGCGACCTATGCCCGCCGGCGGCGGGTCGCGGCGAGTTTCGGGTTACACCTGATCGCCTGGATCGCCAGTGCCGGCGAAATCTGGCTCGCGCTGAAGCTGATGGGGGCGGGACGCAGCTTTGGGGTGGTCGTGGCGATCGAGAGCTTGCTTTATGCGATCCGTTCGCTGGCGTTCATGGCGCCGAACGCGCTCGGCGTGCAGGAAGGGGCTTATGTCGTGCTCGGCATGAGCTTCGGCCTGGGCGCCGAGACCACCCTTGCGTTGTCATTGCTCAAACGGGCGCGGGATTTCGCGATCGGCCTGCCGGTCTTGGGCGCTTATCACCTGGTCGAAACCGGCCGGCTGTGGCGGGTTGCCGGAGAGCTGCCGGAGTCCGCGGGTGCGGCGCAAAAACCCCGGCCGATGCGGCCGGGGTTTTGACAGCCCCGCCCGGAGGAGAAGGCGGGAGCATCGTGCAGGAGAACCGCCCCACAAATGCGACGATGCCCTTCTCGAACTATCCGCGATCGGCCCCTGTTGCAACAAATATCCCATTGATTAACCACGATTTCCGTCGATCGGCCCGGGTTTGATTGGTCACGCGAAGGTGAGCCCCTGGCGGCCCGCATCGTGATACCGTCGCCGCAGTTATAGCGACCGCTCTGATGTCACGTCGCACCTTTCCTTGCGCGCCCGTTGCGCTGCGCCGCTACGCGCCGCTGGCGATCCTTGCCGTGGCGGGCATCGGTTTTATTGCCGCCGGCTGGCACCGCTACGTAAGCTTCTCCGCCATCGCCGACAACCGCGTCTGGTTGTGCAATCTGGCCGCCCGGCTCGGCGTCGCAGCCGTGATCGGCTATGTCGCGGTCTATGCCGCGGCGGTTGCGATGTCGCTCCCTGGCGCCGCGGCCCTGACCATTGCCGGCGGGTTCCTGTTCGGGACCTGGCTCGGCGGCGGTTGCGCGGTGATCGGCGCGACACTCGGCGCCACCGCGGTCTTTCTCGCCGCGCGCGCCGGGTTCAGCGGCCTGGCGCGGAGCGCCGGACCGCGGCTCGGCAAGCTCGAGGCCGGGTTTGCGGCTCATGCATTCAATTATCTGCTGGCGTTGCGTCTGGTGCCGCTGTTCCCGTTCTGGCTTGTCAATCTCGCGCCGGCATTGGCCGGCGTCGGAACGCGGACGTTCATGCTCGCGACATTTCTGGGGATCATCCCCGGCACCTTTGTCTATGCGAGCCTCGGCAACGGTCTTCGTACTGCCGTCGAGGAGCCCGATCTGGGCATCCTGCTGCGCCCGGGCGTGTTCGGTCCGATGCTGGGCTTGGCGGGGTTGGCGCTTGTCCCGGTCTGCTGCCGGCGCCGCCGCCGGGGCGGGCGATGAGATCAACGCTGACCCCCGATCTCTGCGTGGTCGGCGGCGGCGCGGGGGGCTTGGCGGTGGCGGCCGGGGCGGTGCAGCTCGGCGCCAGCGTGGTGCTGGTTGAGCGGGGGGCCATGGGCGGCGAGTGTCTCAACACCGGCTGCGTGCCGTCCAAATCGCTGCTCGCCGCGGCGCGCATGGCCGATCTGTGGCGAAAGGCGCCCGCCTTTGGCCTCGACTATCCGCAACCGCGCGTGGATTGGAACGCTGTCGCCGACAGTGTCGAACGCGTCGTCGGCGCGCTGGCCCCCAATGATTCGGCGGCGCGGTTTCGCGCGCTTGGCGCCACGGTGGTCGCCGCCACCGGGCGCTTTGTCGGCCCGCAAACGCTGCGCGCCGGCGACGCCGAAATCCGGCCGCGGCGCTTTGTGATCGCCAGCGGCTCGCAACCGGCGATCCCGCCGATCGCCGGGCTGGCGCAGGTTCCGTATCTGACCAACGAGACAATCTTTGCCAACCGGACGCCGGTCGATCATTTGCTGGTGATCGGCGGCGGGCCGGTCGGTATCGAATTGGCCCAGGCACATCGCCGGCTCGGCGCCCGGGTGACGGTCTTCGACCAAGGCCCGATACTGCCGCGCGACGATCCGGAAATGGTGGCGCTGTTGGCCGAGCGGCTTGCCGCGGAGGGGATTGCGCTGCGCCCCCGGATCGCCATCGCCGCGGTCAGCCAGGAAAAGGATCGGCTGGCGGTGCGGCTGGTCGATGGCGAGCGGATTGCCGGGTCGCATTTGCTGGTCGCGGCCGGGCGCCGCCCGAACCTCGACGAGCTCGGCCTCGGCGCCGCCGGGGTCGCGGCCGATCATCGCGGGATCTTTGTCGATACCCGTCTGCGCACCTCCAACCGCCGGATTTACGCCGTGGGCGACGTCGCAAACGGGCCGCAATTCACCCACGCCGCCCTCTACCATGCCGGCATTGTGATCCGGAACGCGCTGTTCCGGCTGCCGGCGAAGGCCGATTATCGCGCCTTTCCGTGGGTCACCTATACCGATCCCGAGCTGGCCCAGGTGGGGCTTGGCGAGGCCGCAGCGCGGGCGCGGTTTGGCGGCTCGGTGCGGGTGCTGCGTTGGCCCTTTGCCGAGAACGATCGCGCCCATACCGAGCGCGACACGATCGGGCTCGTCAAGATCGTGGCGCTGAAAAGCGGTCGCATCCTCGGCGCGACGGTGCTGGCGCCGGGCGCCGGCGAGCTCATTCTTCCCTGGGCGCTGGCGATCGCCCAGCGGCTCAAAATCGGCGCCTTGGCCAATCTGGTCATGCCCTATCCGACGCGGAGCGAGGCGGGCAAGCGGGCCGCCGGCAGCTTTTTCACGCCGCTCTTGTTCTCGCCGCGTACCCGTTGGATGGTACGCTTGCTGAGGCACCTCGGCTGATGTGGATGCTTGCCGTGCTGTTGAAGAGCCTGTCGGCCCGGCTGCTGGTACTGACCATTCTGTTCGTGATGCTGGGCGAGGTGCTGATCTTTGTGCTCTCGGTGGCGCGTTTTCGCATGACCTATTTCGACAACCACCTCGCCGCCGGCGAATTGGCCGCGCTGGCGTTGGAGGCGAGCCCGACCGGGCGGCTCGATCGCGCTTTGGTCGACAAATTGCTGGCCGGGGTCGGCGCCCATAGCGTCATTGTGCATCGCGCCAACGGCGCCGTGCTGATGCTGGATGCGCCGGTTTTGCCGCGCGCGGACACCACAATCGACCTTACCCATCCGAGCATTCCGGGGGCGATCCGGGGCTCGCTGATGGCCCTGCTGCGCTCCGGCAACCGGGTGTTGCGGGTGATCGGGCCGGCGGCGGCCGGGCATGGCGTCGAGACCGTCGAAATCCTGCTCGACGAGGCGCCGCTGCGGCGGGAGATGTGGAATTTCGGGGCGCGTATTCTGGAACTGTCGATTGTTCTGTCGCTGATCACCGCCGCCCTCCTCTATCTGAGCCTGCAATGGCTGCTGGTGCGGCCGATGCGGCGGCTCACCGCCAGCATGATGGCGTTTCGCGAGGATCCGGAAGATGGCGCGCGAATGATCGCGGCGGGGCGGCGCCGTGACGAAATCGGCATGGCCGAGCGCGAATTGGCGATCATGCAGCAGACCGTGCGCGGCGCCCTGGCGCAGCGCCGCCGGCTTGCCGCGCTCGGCACGGCGGTGACCAAAATCAATCACGATTTGCGCAACATCCTGGCGACCGCACGGCTGGTCGCCGACGGGCTCAGCGCCAGTGCTGCGCCCGAAGTGCGCCGGTTGCTGCCCCGGCTGGTCGATGCGATCGACCGGGCGGTGGCCCTGTGCACACGCACGCTCGACTTCTCGCGCGAGGATGCCGCCCCGCTGACGCGGTCGCGGATTGCGCTGGGGCCGCTCGTCGAAGAGATCGCCGCCGGGCTCGCGGGCGCCGAGAACAGGGCGGTCGAGGCGATCATCCCCGATGATCTAGAGCTCGAAGCCGATCGTGATCAGCTCTATCGGCTGCTGTCCAACCTGATCCGCAACGCGCTCGAGGCCGGCGCCCGACGGGTGCAGGTCACGGCGGCGCCGGCGGCCGAGACGGTGGTGATCACAGTCAGCGATGACGGCCCCGGCCTGCCGCCCAAGGCGCGGGAGAATTTGTTCCGCCCGTTTTTCGGCTCGGCGCGGCCCGGCGGCACCGGGCTCGGGCTGGCGATCGCCCGCGAATTGGCGCGCGCCCATGGCGGCGATCTGGCGCTGGTCGCCAGCACCGGCTCGGGAACCGTGTTCCGCCTTATCCTGCCGGCGCCGTCCGAGCGCGCGGTTTGGCGCCAGCGCATGTCGGGTCAATCGACCGCGACGGTTGCCGACTTCAAATAGGCGCTCTCGGGCAAGGCGGGATGCACCGGATGGTCGGGAGCCGCCCCGGCGCGGCGGATGATGCGGCCGCTGCGGCCGGCATCGGCAAGCCCGCGCCGAACCATGTCAAAGAATTCCGCCTCGCCGACATGGAATGAACAGGAGGCGACAAACAAAAAGCCGCCGCGCGCGGTCACCGCCGTCGCCAACCGCACAAGCTTGCGGTAGCCGCGCAACGCTGCCGGCACTTCCTTGCGCGATTTGGCAAAGGCCGGCGGGTCGGCAATGACGATGTCGAACCGTTCGCTTTGCGCCGCCAGCCGCTCGGCCTCGCCGAAGGCGTCGCCGCGGCGGAATGTGCACAGGGTCTCGACGCCGTTGAGCGCCGCCGCTTCCCTGGCCAGCGCCAAGGCCGCCTCAGAACGATCGATCGCGACCACCGCGGTGGCGCCGGCGCGGGCCGTCTGCACCGCAAACGCACCGGTGTAGCAATAAAGGTCGAGAATGCGGGCCCCGGACCGGGCCAGTCGGGCGATAAACCGGCGGTTCTCGCGCTGATCGAAATACCAACCGGTTTTCTGGCCGGCGAGCGGGTCGAACCGGAACCGCGCGCCGTGTTCGCGGACCATCGCGGCAGCGTCGAGCGAGCCGGCGACAATCCGGACCTCGGGGCTCAGACCCTCCTGCAGGCGGGCGGAGCTGTCGTTGCGCAGCACGATCGCGCGCGGTTTCAAGAGCTCCGCAAGGGCGGTCAGAAGGGGCTTTGCGAGCCGGACCATGCCGGCGGCGTTCTGCTGCACGACAAGAACATCGTCAAAGCGGTCGATGACCAGACCGGGCAGGCCATCGGCCTCGGCATGAACCAGCCGGTAATAGGGCTCGTCTAAGATTTGTTCACGCAGCCGCAGCGCGCGCTCGACCCGGCGCCGGAAAAAACGGGCGCCGATGACCCGGCTGGCATCGCGGTCGAGGATCCGGGCCGCGAGCAAGGTGTGCGGGTTGAACATCGCGACCGCGAAAGGCGGCCCGTCGCCGCGCTGCAAGGTGACCAGCGTCCCGGCGGGAAGCGCGCGGGTCGCGGCATCCATTTTGACCTCGTTCGAATAGATCCACGGATGGCCGCTCTCGGCGCGCCGGTGCGCCGCCGGCAGCAGTGTGACGACCGGTCGATTGGCCGGGTCGTCGCCGACCGGGTCGTCGCCTGCCGGGTCGTCGGCGGCCGGGTCGTCGCCGGTCGGATCGTCGGCGGCCGGATCGTCGCCGGCCGGCTCGATGGCTGTTGGCGCGCTGTCGTCGATCATCTCCGCCCCGCGCGGTGCGCTGGTCATGCCGATTTTGGCCGATCCCGCTATTGTGCCTGCTGCCGCAGCGTTCGGCGAGGGTCAACCCGCCTTGCGCCGCATCGAACTTGCCAGCGCGGTCGGGCTGCGGTAATCGTTGCCGCCCGCGGTTCCGTGCCGACGGCGGCGGCGCCCGTAGCTCAATTGGATAGAGCACCAGACTACGGATCTGGGGGTTAGGGGTTCGACTCCTCTCGGGCGCGCCAATCTTCAACGGATAAATCACCATTCGTGCGGCCCCGGGCATCGGTCACTGACCGGCTGCGCATTTGCCGAGCGGCCGGGGCCGGCGATCGCCGGCGCAGGCGGAGGGTCAATCGCCAGAGGATTAGTGAGCAGCGCCGCCCGCAGACCCGGAGGTCCCGGCCACCGCAGCTGCGCGCCTCGCGCGCTTGGCGGGGGGCCTCGGCGATGCCGGGCGCCAAGTCAGGGCTGGCCCTGCGCGAGCGCCGACCCGGCCACCGGTGGCTCGGGATTGGACGAAGGTTGAGCGCTGCGTGAGGCGAGGCGGGCCGCCGCCACCTGCCGGTAATGTTCGCGTTGTCGGATCCGCCACGCAGCGCGCTCGGCCTCGTCGATCAAGCCGTCGTGATTGGTGTCAATCTCGTCGAAGCGCAGGCGAAACAGGCGATCGCGCGCTTCTGCCGGCATCGCCGCAAGGCGATCGTAATAGGCCTTGCGCCCTTCGAGGTCGGCCCGTTCCGCCGCCCCCACACCGGGCGCGGCGAGCGCCTGCGCGAGTTCGGCCTGCCGTTCGGCGATGATGCGCAGCCGAAAATCGCGATATTCGTCAAAGGTGATCAGCTGCGGTGCGGCGGGCTGCGGCCGGGCGACGGTAACGCGCTCGGCGGCTGCGGCTCCCGTCGTGTGGCCGCTATCGGCTGCGGCTGTCGCCGCATGCTGAGCGGTTGCCGGCAGGTGCCATAAGCCCGCGCCGACCAGCACCGCGGTGGCGGCAACCAGGGTCCATCGCGTCATCGGGTCCCCCCTCAGAGTTCATGACCTGTTCTATTAGAACAAACCATGACCTCATTTGGCAAGCATTTTTTGCGCTTCGGAGTAGACGCGCTTGAGCGGCGGGGGTCGCGGTGATGGCGCCGCCTGCTCAGAGCGGCGCAAAACCGGTGAAAGGACAAGCCAGACGACGGATGTCCTGGATCAAATCGGGCGGCAAATGATCGGGCACTTCCGGGTTGGCGCGGGCGTTGATCGCGTCGCTGAGACCGCCAAAGCGCCGCTCGATGGCGCCGGCGATCTCGTCCCAGCGCCCGACCGCGGCAAACAGATGCACAACCTCGTCGCTGACCTCGGCGGCCAGTTCAGCCCATTTTCCCTGGCGCACCATCGCCGTCAATTTGTGCCCGAGCTCTTCAAGACCGTGGGTGGCGAGGACCGGGTAATAGGCCGGGGTCGACCCGTAAAAGGCAACTCGTTGGCGAACCCATTCGAACATGCGCGCGACGCTCGCGTCATCGGGGCCGGTGGCCAGAAACCCGCCGCCCGAGACCTCGAAATTCTGGCGTCGCCGGCCGCTTTTGGCGAGGCCGGCGGCAAGCCGCGGCATGACCGCTTCCTCGATATAGCGGCGCGTGCAAAAACCGTGGAGCCGCACCCCGTCGCATTCTTCGGCCGCGACCCGCAACATCGCCGGACCGACTGCGGCAATCGTCACCGCGGGCGGTGGGGCGGCGATCGGCTCGGGCGTGAAATTCGGCGTCATCAGCGTGAAGCGATAATGCTCGCCCTCGTATTTGAGCGGCTCGCCGGTCTTCCAGCATCGCCAGATCGCGCGCAACGCCTGCACATATTCCCGCATCCGCTGGGCCGGAGGGGTCCACGCCACCGAGAAGCGCCGTTCGTTGTGGGCGCGTACCTGCGAACCCAGCCCGACGACAAACCGGCCGCCGGTGGCGCCGGCGAGGTCCCAACCGACTTCCGCCACCGCCATCGGCGAGCGCGCAAACGCGATCGCCACCCCGTTATGCAGCTCGATGCGTTCGGTCACGCTGCCGGCGATCGCCAGCGCCAGGAACGGGTCGTGCTTGTTCTCCATCGTCACGACGCCGTCATAGCCTTCGGCTTCGACCGCGCGCGCCGCCGCCGCCACCGCTTGCAGGTTTTCCTGCGGCAAGGTCGTGAACACCCGCATCACCGCGCTCCGCCGCTGCCGATCATGCCGTTGTCGCCCGGCGCGGGCCGAAGATCGCGGTCCCGATCCGGACATGCGTCGCGCCAAAGCGGATTGCCGTCTCGAAATCGGCGCTCATGCCCATGCTCAAGATTCCGAGCGCGTTGCGCCGCGCGATCTCACGCAACAGCGCAAAATGCGGCGCCGGTTCCTGATCGATCGGCGGCACGCACATCAGCCCCTCGATCGGCAGCCCGAGCACATCGCGGCATTCGCCGATAAAGGCATCGGCGGCCGTCGGCATCACGCCCGATTTTTGCGCTTCCTCGCCGGTATTGACCTCGATCAGGCAGGGAAGCCGGCGGCCGCTGCGTTCCATTTCCCGGGCCAACGCGATCGCCAGCCGCGGCCGGTCGACGGTCTCGATCATGTCGAACAGCGCCACCGCTTCCCTGGCCTTGTTGGTCTGCAGCGGTCCGATCAGATGCAGCTTGAGGTCCGGAAACGCGGCACGCAACTCCGGATACTTGGCCTGCGCCTCCTGGACCCGGTTCTCGCCGAACAGGCGGTGGCCGGCGAGCAAGGCTTCGCGCACCGCCGAGGCGGGCTGGGTCTTGCTGACCGCAACCAGCGCGACGCTGCCCGGGGGCCGCGAGGCCGCCCGCGTTGCCGCCTCGACCCGGGTTCTGACGGCGTCCAAATTGGCGGCGACGGCACTCTCGATAACCTCTTCCATATCAGCTCCGTTCCTGGCAAAAGCCTGATGGCCCGCTCCGGCAGCGGGCGCGGCTCTCGCCCGGGGGATCGCCGGATGTCGCATCTTCATTACCGCCTTTCGGCGGTGTTTGCCGCAACTCTTTCATTGCTGCTGGTGGCTTGCGCGTCGAGCCGACCACCGGTCCAGGCGGGCGCGCCGCCGGGGGCGGGCGGATCGCCGCAGGATCCCGCCAACGTCAAGGCGGCGGCCGACAGGTCCGATGACATTGACACCGAGGCGACGATCTGGACCGTGCTCGGGCTGGCCAAAAAGCCGTCCGAACACCAGCCCGGTCCGCATACCGGCAACACCGTCAGCCCGATATTGTGGCAGGCGGCGCTCGATACGCTCAGTTTCACGACGTTCAGCACCCAGGACCCGCTGACCGGCGAACTTGTCACCGATTGGTATTCCCCTCAGGGCAAGCCAAACGAACGCTACAAGATCCAGGTGTTCGTGCTGGCCCGCACCGTGCGCTCGGAAGCGGTGGCCGTGACCGTCGATCGACAGGAATTGACCCCGTCGGGGGAGTGGAAGTCGACCACGATCGCGCGCAAGGTCGAAGATGATCTCGAAGCGGCGATTTTGCGCCGCGCGGGGCAGTTGAAACGGCAGTGGATGAAAGCCTATGCCGCCGAATGACCCCGGCGCCGGCGCCGCCCGATCGCGAGTGGCGCGCCCGTCGCGCACCCGGCTCTAACCGGTTTTCAAGGGTTGCGGCATCGCCGCGAATCGCAACACACTATATGCTGACAAGATCGCCGGTTCGCACCGGATAACCCGGTCCCGGGCGGGCGGCCACGGCCGAAAGAATCGTACGAGTGATGTCGCGTTATAACTTTCGAGAGACCGAGGAAAAATGGCAGCGGGTCTGGCGTGAGCGGCGACTGTTTGAGGTCTCGACCAAACCAACCACCCGTAAATATTACGTGCTTGAGATGTTTCCCTATCCGTCGGGGAAACTGCATGTCGGGCATGTCCGCAACTATACGATGGGCGATCTGGTTGCGCGCTACCGCCGCGCCCAAGGCTTCAACGTATTGCATCCGATGGGCTGGGACGCTTTCGGGTTGCCCGCCGAAAACGCCGCGATGGCGGAAAAGGTCCACCCGGCGGCGTGGACGCGGGAAAACATCGCAACCATGCGCGCCCAGCTCCAGCGGATGGGCTTTGCCTATGACTGGTCGCGCGAAATCGCGACCTGTCATCCTGAATATTACCGTCACGAACAAAAGATGTTTCTCGACTTTCTTGCCAACGGGCTCGCCTATCGCAAGGAAGCCTGGGTCAACTGGGACCCGGTCGAGAACACGGTGCTGGCCAACGAGCAGGTGATCGACGGGCGCGGCTGGCGGTCCGGCGCGATTGTTGAAAAGCGGCTGTTGTCGCAATGGTTTTTGCGCATCACCGCGTTCACCGACGAGCTGCTCGAAGCGATCCAGCGGCTCGATCGCTGGCCTGAACGCGTGCGGCTGATGCAGGAGAATTGGATCGGCCGCTCCGAGGGGGCGCGGGTGGTGTTTGAGCTGGCCGGCCGCGATGAACGGGTCGAGGTGTTTACGACCCGGCAGGATACGCTGTTCGGCGCCTCGTTTGTGGCGCTGTCGCCCAACCATCCGCTCGCCCAGAAGCTCGCCGCGACCGATCCGGGGCTGGCCGCGTTTATCGGCGAGTGCAACCGCATGGGGACCAGCGAGGCGGTCATCGAGACCGCCGAAAAGCGCGGCTATGCGACCGGCCTGGAGGCGATCCATCCGTTTGACCGGCAGCGCCGGGTGCCCCTTTATGTCGCAAATTTCGTGCTGATGGAGTATGGCACGGGCGCGATTTTCGGCTGTCCCGCGCATGACCAGCGCGATCTCGAATTCGCGCGCAAATACGGCCTGCCGGTCATTCCGGTCGTGCTGCCGCCCGGCGCCGACCCGGCCGGTTTTGCGATCGGCGACGAAGCCTATGTCGAACAGGACGGCACGCTGTTCAATTCGTCCTTTCTCGACGGGTTGACCGTCGCCGGCGCCAAACGGGCCGCCGGCGAGCGGCTCGAAGCCCTTGGCCAAGGCCAGCGCACCACCGTTTTTCGGCTGCGCGACTGGGGGGTGTCGCGTCAGCGCTATTGGGGCTGCCCGATCCCGATCATTCATTGTCCGGTGTGCGGGATCGTGCCGGTGCCGGAGCACGACCTGCCGGTGACCTTGCCCGAGGATGTCAGTTTCGACAAGCCGGGCAACCCGCTTGCGCATCATCCGAGCTGGAAGCATGTCCGCTGTCCGCAATGCGGCGGGGGCGCCGAGCGCGAGACCGACACCTTCGACACGTTTTTTGAATCGTCGTGGTACTTTTTGCGCTTCTGTTCGGCCCGCGACAGCCATGCTTTCGACCGCGAGGCGGTCGCGTATTGGATGCCGGTCGACCAGTATATCGGCGGTGTCGAGCACGCCGTGCTGCATCTGCTTTATTCGCGCTTTTTTACCCGGGCGCTCAGCCGCTGCGGCTATCTCGATCTCGATGAGCCGTTCGCCGGGCTCTTTACCCAGGGCATGGTCTGTCATCAGACCTATCGCAGCGCCGCCGGCGAATGGCTGTTCCCGGAAGAGGTCGAGCGTGATGACAGCGGGCGCCTGATCGGTCCCGATCGCCGCCCGGTCGTCACCGGGCGCACCGAGAAGATGTCGAAATCGAAGAAGAACGTCGTCGGGCTCGACGCGATTGTCGACACCTACGGCGCCGACACGGCGCGGCTCTATTTGCTGTCCGACAGTCCCCCCGAGCGCGATCTCGAATGGACCGAGACGGGTATCGAGGGGGCTTGGCGTTATGTCAACCGGCTGTGGCGAATGGTCAGCGAGCCGGCGGTCGCGCTGCCGCCGCCGGGCGCTGTCGTCACCGGCGAACTTGCCCCCGAGGTCGACATGCTGCGGCGGGTGATGCATCGCACGGTGGCCGCAGTCGGCGACGATCTCGACAAGTTCCGCTTCAATCGCGCCGTCGCCCGCATCCGGGAGCTGACCAACGCGATCGAAGAAGTGCCGCCGGCCGTGCTCGGTACCGGCGCCGGTCCGGCGGTGCTGCGCGAAGCGCTGGAGACCGTGACATTGCTGGTGGGTCCGATGATGCCGCACCTGGCCGAGGAGATGTGGCAAGTCTTGGGCCGCGAGGGTCTGGTCGCCGAGCAGGCTTGGCCGGTGGCCGATCCCGAACTGGCGCGTCAGGAACAGGTGACGATCGCCGTGCAGGTTAACGGCAAGCTGCGCGGCACCCTCGAATGTCCTCGCGATGCCGAGCAGAGCATGGTCGAGACCGCGGCGCTGCAATTGCCGCAAGTGCTGCGCTGGCTCGAAGGACGCCCGCCGCGCAAGGTCATCGTCGTGCCCAATCGGATCGTCAGCATCGTCGCGTGAATTCGACCGGCGCCGCCGCCGCACTCTTTCTGTGGCTCGTGCTGCCGCTCTCGGGCTGCGGCTGGGAGCGGCTCTACGCCGACCCGGCAACCGGGCCGGCGAGCGCCGATTTGCGCGCGATCCGGGTGGCGCCGATCGCGGAGCGGATCGGGCAGCGGCTGGAAATGGCGCTGCGCAATGCCCTGAACCCGACCGGGCAACCGACGCCCTATCGCTACACATTGGCGACGACGCTGTCCTACTCGCTCAGCAATCTCGGCCTGCAATCACAGGGTACCGCGACCCTGGGGCGGATCGACGTCACCAGCACCAGCCATCTCGTCGAAAACCGCGGCGGGCAGACGCTGCTCTCGTTCACATTGCACGAACAGAACTCGTTCCAACTCAACCCGAACCAATATTCGACGGTGGTTGGCGAAGACGACGCGCAGGTGCGAACCGTCGCCGAACTCGCCGAGGAGATCGTCCTGAGGCTCAATCAATTCATGCAACAAAGGGCGGCCCAGGCCGCGGTCAAAAAGGCGGAGACCGTGCCGTGAGGCTGGCGCCGGCCCGGGTCGCCGGATTTTTGCAGCGTCCCGATGCGGCGATCCGCGCCGTGCTGCTGTACGGGCCGGATGCCGGTCTGGTGCGCGAGCGCGCCGACACGCTCGCCCGCAGCGTCTGCGCCGATCTGGGCGACCCGTTTCGCGTCACCGAACTTGACGGGGCGACGCTCGCCGCCGATCCCGCGCGTCTGGCCGACGAGGCCGCACAGTTGAGCCTGATCGGCGGGCGGCGGGTGGTCAGGGTGCGCGGGGCCAACGACAGCCTGGCCCGCATCTTCACCGCCTTTCTTGCGCAACTGCCGGGTGATGCGCTGATCGTGATCGAGGCGGGCGAGCCGTCGACCGCCTCGACGCTGCGGCGCGCGTTTGAGGCCGCGCCCCAAGCCACGGCAATTGGCTGCTATCCGGACACGGCGCGCGACCGGGTTGCGGTGATCCGCGAGAGCCTCGCCGCCCGCCGCGTGCGCGCAAGCGCGGATGCGATGCGCTACCTGGTCGACCATCTTGGCGAGGACCGCCTTGCCACCCGCGCCGAACTCGACAAATTGGCTTTGTATGTCGGCGAGGGCGGCCAAGTGCAGTTCGACGATGCGGTCCGGCTGGTTGGCGACAGCGCCGCGCTCGAACTCGACGACGCGATCATGGCCGCCGCCGAAGGCGATCCGGCGCGGCTCGAGCGGGTGCTCGATCGCGTCTTCCAGGGCGGCGAATCCCCGGTCACGGTGCTGCGCGCGCTGCTGCGGCACCTGCAGCGCCTGCACGGCCTGGCCGCGAGCCTGACCGCCGGCAATTCGCTCGACGCGGTGATGGCCGCCGCCCGCCCGCCGATCTTTTTCAAACACCGGGAGCCGATCCGGCGACAGCTCGAGCAATGGCGGGAGCCGGCGTTGCGGGCCGCGCTCGAGCGCCTCGCCGAGGCCGAGATCCTGATCAAAACCACCGGTTTTCCTGCTGAAACCCTGTGCCGCGAGGCGCTTGCCGCAGTCGCGCAAGCGGCCCGCGCCGAGCCGCTGGCGATCTGAGAGCGGCCCGCGATCGAGCGTGCGCGATTGCCGCATCGGATCTCGCGGCGGTCAATGCCGGCCATCGTGAACGCTCGGAGAGGTGCGGCCGATGATACCGCGCTCGGCCCCCGATCAACGCCGCCTGTGCCCGGCGCGGCCAGAGTTCGGCGCGGGTCGCGACTAGACTTCGGCCTTGGCGCCGGTGCGCTCGGTGATCAGACGATAATGCTCGATGCGGCGGTGCCGGGCAAAATCGAAGACGGTTCGGCGTAGATAGGCGCCGAGCTCGAGGTCGAGCTCGACGGTGATGACCTCGTCATCCTCGCTCAATGTTCGGGCCGCGATTTCGCCGGTCGGGGCCACGATCGCCGACCCGCCGATCATCGCAAACCCGTCCTCGCTGCCGCATTTGGCCGCCGCCAATACCCAGGTCGCATTCTGATAGGCGCCGGCCTGCAGCGACAGCAGATGGTGAAACATCCGCAAATGTTCGGGCTCGCGGTGATGGATGTTTTCGAGCGGGGTGTTGTAGCCGAGCGCGACGATTTCAGCGCCCTGCAAGCCGAGAACGCGCCAGGTCTCGGGCCAGCGGCGATCGTTGCAAATGCACATGCCGACGATCGCGTCACAAAACCGCCAGACCCGGAAGCCGTCATTGCCGACGTCGAAATAGCGCTTTTCGAGATGCTGAAACGGAGCCTCGGGCAGATGGTCGGAATGGCCCGGCAGATGGATCTTGCGATAGCGCCCGATGATCCGTCCGTTGCCATCCACCAGGATGGCGGTGTTGTAGCGCGTGACTGCGCCGCGCTCCGCGGCCAACTCGGCATAACCGAGGTAGAATCCGACCCCGAGCTCCGCGGCCAGGTCGAATAGCGGCCGGGTTGCGGCATTCGGCATTTCGCGCTCGAAGAAGCGGTCAATCTCGGCCTGGTCGGTAATCCACCAGCGCGGAAAGAAGGTCGTCAACGCCAATTCCGGGAACACCACAAAGCGAGCGCCGCGGGTGTGGGCTTCGCGCAGCAAGGCCATGAGCCGTCGCACAACCGCGGCGCGCTCGTCGCTGCGATGAATGGGGCCAAGTTGGGCGACAGCGGCATGCAGGCGGCGAGGCAAGAGCTTCTCCATTTCAATCGATCGTCGGGGAAGAGGGCGCCGACGGGATCCTGTCTGACGACATTAGAGAACAAACGGGCCGGAATGCGGTAACTCCCAAGACGGCGGTTCACCGGTGACATGGCCGAACCGAACGGGCGCGGCGGCGCCGACGCGGTTCTCCCGGTTGCGCGCCGGTCCGATCTATCCCCGCTTGACCAGAACGCGGTCGAGGCTCAAAGGTCCGCCGCCGGCAAAGACGAAGTAGAAAAAGATAAAGCAATAGAGCACGGCCGCGTCGCCGCCATTCACGGCCGGATAAAACGAACGCGGCGCATGCGCGATAAAGTAGGCCACCGCCATATCGCCGGCAAGGAAGAATGCCACGATGCGGGTATAGATGCCCAGACACAACAGCACGCCGCCGATGATCTCGATCAGCCCTTGAACATAAAGCAGGGGGCGCATCGCCGGACCCGCCGATGGAAAATGAAAGTATTTCTGCAGCCCGTGTTCGAGAAACAACAGCGCCGTGATGATACGAACAATGCTGAGGACGTACGGTCTGGCGGCATCGAGACCCGTATAGAGTAGTCTCATGTTTGCTTCCCCCCGTTCCTTGCGATTGCCAAAGCGGCGCATCCGCCGCTATCGGCGCGACGATAAAATACACCGGGAATCGGGTGAAGGTAGTTCATTCAGCGAGCCCAAAGGCGCACCGCCGCAACCGCAGGACGGGCCACGACCGCGAAGGCGCTATGGCTTCAACAAAAGCTTACCGGTTACCGCGCCGCTTTCCAGCATTTCATGGGCCTGCGCGGCCTTGGCCAGCGGCAAACGGGCATGAACCAACGGCCGGATTTCGCCGGCCATCAAATGCGTCAGCAGCTTTTTCGTCACCGCGCTGCGGATGTCGGGACGGTCGTCAAAACTGTGGATCGTGAAAAAGCGCAGCGCCGGGCTGGCGGTCGAATTGGCCCGCATCGCCGCAACCAGGTCGGGTTCCGGGGGACCGTCGAGACGACCATATGAAATCACCATGCCGAATGGCGCCAGCATCGTGAAATTGCGACCAAATCCCTTGCCGCCGATCGGGTCGAGGATCAGGTCGACACCGCGCCCGCCGGTGCAGTGCATGACCCGCCCGACCACGTCCTCGGAACGATAGTTGATCGCTTGGCCGGCGCCGAGTTCGAGGACCGCCCGGGCCTTCGCGTCCGAGCCGACCACGGCGATCACGCTCTTGCCCGACAGCAGGGCGAGCTGCACCGCCGCGCTGCCGACGCCGCCGGCGGCGGCGTAGACCAGCACACTCCCGGCGTTGATCCCGCGTGCCGCGCTATGCAAGAGGTGATAGGCGACCTGATAATTCGAAAGGCATGCCGCGGCTTCGAGCGAGACCCCCGCGGGCAGGGGATAGGCAGCGCGCGCGGGTACTGCGATATATTCGGCGTAACAGCCCGCCCGCACCGGCAATTCGCGGGCGCTGACAAATACCCCTTGGCCGACGGCCGGGCTCGTGACATTGGGGCCGTGGGCAACGACGATGCCGCTCATCTCGATCCCGGGAATGGCGGGCAGCGGCGGCATCCAATTATAGGTGCCGCGACGCACCAACACCTCGGGCATGCTGACCCCGATCGTGTCGGCCTTGACCAGGATCTGACCTTCCCCAGGAACCGGGGTCGGCACCTCGACATATTCGAGCGCGGTCGGAGCCCCGGGCTGCCGCAGCAGGATCGCTTTCACTGCGGCGTCCGCGGCAGCGATCTCGGCGACGATCGCCGGTTGTCAAAAACGGCAACCGGGTCTCTCTGCGCGGCGGCGCCAAGGCAATTCTCTGGCAAGCCCATGCCGAAGCGCGGGAGTTCCACTCTGTCCCCCTAACCGAAATTATTGCGGCGGTTTTTCGGTCGTCAACGTCACCCCGTCAAATCGCCGTGGTTGCGGCCCTTCGCCAGGCGCGGGCGTTGCCGCGACGGCGCCTTCCGAAGGGGATGGCGTCACCGACTATTCGTCATCGTCGATAATCGCCAGAAACGTCGGCAATCCGCCCCCGCGCATCGGATCCCATTCCTTTCGGATCTGGGCCTCGACCGAAAGCCCGCTGCCGGTGGTGGCGCTATGTCGGCGATCGCCCGACGACACCTCCACCGCACCGTCCCGCGACAAATTCTCGCCAGCGCTTTTGTCGCGACGGTGCCAACGGCGCAGATGTTTTTCAATCGAACGTTGGTCCATAACCGATCCTCCCTCGCGCGGCATCTAGACGAAGACCGGACAGGATTGCAACGATTTTGGTAAATGGCTGATATAAGCACCGGTTGCGATGTAAATGGCGATGAACGACCTGCCGCGTGACGAGCCGCTGACGATCTGGACAATCGGACACTCGACGCGCCCGGTCGCGGAATTGGTCGAACTGTTGCGGCAGGCGGAGGTGACGTTGCTGGTTGACATCCGCTCGGTGCCGCGCTCGCGCACCAACCCGCAATTCAACCGCGAGGTGCTGCCTCCGGCGCTGGCTGCGGCCGGGATCGCCTACCGACATCTGCCGGCGCTCGGCGGTCTGCGCGGTCGCCAAAAGGGGGTGCGCTCATCAAACCTATTGTGGCGCAGCGAGGCGTTTCGCAACTATGCCGATTATGCCGCCTCAAGCACCGATTTTCGCGCCGGTCTGCGGGAGCTCATCGACCTCGCCGCTGACCGCCGCAGCGCGATCATGTGCGCCGAGGCGGTGTGGTGGCGCTGCCATCGCCGCATCGTCAGCGACTATCTGATTGTGTCCGGATTGTCCGTCCGTCACATCCTCGGCCGCGGACAGATCGAGGCGGCGAGCCTGACCCCGGGGGCGGCGCCGCAACCCGACGGTACCATCCTCTACCCGGCGGCGGCCGAGCAATTGCCGCTCTTCTGACCAGCCCCCAGCCGCTGCGCGTCCCTGTTATTCGGCGGCTACCGCCACCCGGTCCGGCGCCGCCGCGGTCGCAAAAAACCGGCGGCCGGTGGCGCGCTGGTTTTCATAGATCGACCCCTGATGCGCGGCGGGAGGCAATGGCAGGCGCACCGGCACCGCGGCCAGGCGCGGTGTCAAGCTCGGCTCGCCGGCGAGCAGCAATTCGTCGAATTTCTCGATGCCGTCCTTGAAGCCGAGCAGCGGCCAGGCATCGGCGGCGCGGTACTGGAACAGCAGCAGGCGCCGCGGCCGGCCGGAAAAGTTGGTTGCCGAGCCGTGCACGGCGCGCACATGGTGCACCGTGATCGACCCGGCCCGACCGAGGCAAGGCACCGCCGCCGACAGGTCAAGCCCGCTGGCTTCGACGTCGATCGCGCCGCAGAAGCGTCCGTCCGGGCCGTGATGGTCGTAGATCGGCCCCAAATGGCTGCCGGGAAGCACCATCATCGGTCCGTTGTCCGCGTCGCAGCCGTCGAGCATGATGCCGACCGCGGCCAGATCGTCGTTGGTGTGCGGGTAGAAGGCCCAGTCCTGGTGCCATTCGACGGGCGCCCCATAGCCGGCCGATTTCATATTGAGCTTGCCGGTGTCAAACCGGACCGAACCCCACAGATCCCTGAGCACCGCGACGATTGCCGGGTGACGGGCGGCCTCGGCATAGACCGGGTGATGCAGGTGAGGCGTCTTGATGCGGCGCACCCGCGGCTCCCCCGGCGCGTGCGAATCTTCGAGATCATAGATGTCGTCATTGGCCGTGATGCGGCTTGCCGCGGCGACGAAATCGTCAGTCACGCGCCGCAAAGCCTCGATCTCGCGCGCGGAGAGGATGTCGGGCAGCACCATGAACCCGTCGCGTCGATAGGCGGCAAGATCGGCTGGCGTCAGCATTGTCCCTCCACGAGGCGGCCGAGATCCGGCCGGCATTGCAGCCCCTCGCACGACTCTTTGTCAACCGCCGATCGGAGCAGGCCGCTCGCGCCACAGGCGGCACACGGCCATGGCGATGCCGCCGCGGGCGCCGGGTGCGGTCCCGCTCGTCCGCGATCCGGGTTGCCTCGTGAACCGCGCGTCGCGTCCTGCCGTGTGAGCGGGGGCCATCGGGCAATCACAGCTCAGGGGCGGCGGCCGGTCGATTACCGACAATTATCTTTTTGTTAGCGATTTGGCATCATCTTTAGACGGCTCGCTGACGCAAGATTGACGGGGGCTCGCCGATGGCCACGACGCGTTGCATCTTGCGCTATGCGGGTTGGCTGGAGGAGATCGCGCCCGGCTTTGTCGCCGGCATGATTTTTGCCGAAACCGGCGAAGATTACACCCGGCGGGACCTGCTCGACCAGGTTGCCCGCTTGATCGAAATCTTTGGCATTGCCGGGGCGGCCGATGTCGTCGGCTGCCCGCGCGCCCCACGCGTTTGAACCGGTGCTGCCCGTGGTTTCCGGCTCGACGGCAGGCGATCGGAATGATCGCCAGGTCAGCCGGCGCCGCCTCAGACACGGGGGGCGAGAGGCGACGGTTCCGGCGGTGCGCGCCCTTTGCTACATTCCGCCGGGCTTCAGGGAGGAGAGCAATGCCCGGTATCCTGCGCGTCAATAGCCCCGAAGTGCCCGAGCCGCCGGCGGGCACGTGGTCGAACTGCCTTGTCGCCGGCGGCATCGCCTACATCGCCGGCATGACCGCCCGCGGCAGCAGCGAGGAAGGCGGTGACGAATACCAGCAGGCGAAGGCGATTTTCGCCAAGATCCGTCACCTCGTCGAGGCGGCGGGCGGGACCATGGCCGACGTCACCAAGGTGACAATCTTCGTCACCGACATCACCCAGCGCGAAAAGGTGTGGCAGGCGCGGCGCGAGTTCTTCAGCGGCAATTTTCCGGCCTCGACCCTGGTGCAGGTGGCCGCCCTTGCCGCACCCTCTCTCAAGGTCGAAATCGAGGCGGTCGCCCATATCGGCGCGAGCCGCGGCTGATCTGCAGCTCTTGTCGAACCGCAGGGCGCCGCCAACAGGCAATAAGCCGGCGACCGGCGGCGTGGCCGCTCGGCGCCGGGTCGTGGAGCGAGCCCCGCCTCAACCCTCGCTCGCCGTTGTCGGGTCGATCATGCGCCGCACCTCGGTGATCTTGTTCGCCGGAAAGCCGCTCCGCCGCGAATGTTCGTGGATGATCGCCTCGTCCTTGGCAAGATAGACGCAAAACGTCTTGTCGCCGGCGACATAGCTTTCAACCCATTGGATGTCCGGGCCGAGTTCCCGCAACACCGCATTCGATTTCTGGGCGGCTTCCTTGAGGGCCTGTCGCTCGGCGCTGCCGATCGCCGGCAGCTCTCGCTCAATGATGAATTTGCGCATCGTCGCCTCGTTGGTCAGGGGGTCGCCATCCTGTCAGAGGCGGACCAGGGCGTAAAGTGAGCGTCCGCGCGCGCGGCGCCCGCGGTGATCGCCGCAGCGTCGGTCCGGCGCCCGCGCCACTGCCGATTTTGATCGCGCCGCCCGGCTTGGATAGTTATGGCTTCTTGGTCGGGACAGCGTTGTGCGACCCGCGAACGAGGAGGATAAAATGGCCGAGGACGACCGCCATAGCGATCTGTTCGAACAAGGTCTGGCGATGCGCCGCGCTGTGCTCGGCAGCGAGTATGTCGACCGCTCGATCCGCAACGCCGATGCGTTTACCCAGCCTTTTCAGAAGCTTGTCACCGAGTGGTGCTGGGGTGAGATCTGGAACCGGCCGGGGCTCGATCGCAAGACGCGCAGCCTGATCAATCTGGCGATGTTGACCGCGCTCAATCGCCCCAACGAGATCCGGCTTCACGTCCGCGGAGCGCTCAACAACGGTGTTACGCGCTTGGAAATCCAGGAGGTGTTGCTGCAGACAACGGTCTATTGCGGCGTTCCGGCGGCGCTTGAAAGCTTCCGCATCGCCGCCGAGGTGCTCAAGGAAGAGGACGCCAAACAGAAATAGGCATTTGCGGCCGCCGCTGCGGCGCCGGGCCGGCATGACAGCCAGGTTGCGGCGGCGCGGCTCCCCCCCGCGTTCATCAAGCAAAGCCGGCAGCTGCGCAGCGCGGATTATGCTGGCAATGCCGCGCCGACCGGTCAAAACGACCGATCAGCCCATTCCGCCCCTCAAGCCCGGGCAAGACCGGTCGGCTTGGCCAGGCTGGCAAGATAGGCCAGACAGCTGAGCAGAACGATCCAGAAAGTGGGCGGCAGGTCGGTGGCGTAGGCGAGCGCCGTCCCGCTCCAGGTTTCGGCGAGGGCGAGCGCGACGGCGAGCGCCACACCCAAGCCAAGCCGTGCCGACAGTCGCTGGGCCGCCGCGGCCGGCGCGACCATCAGCGCGAAAACCAGCAACACGCCGACGATCTGGGCCGCTTCGGCCACCGCGACGGCGACAATCGCCAGGAACAGAACGCCGACGAGACGCAGCGAGACCCCCTTTGCCTCCGCCATTTCCGGCGCCAGGCTGACAAACAGCAACGGCCGCGCGATTGCCGCCAGCGTCGCTAGCGTCGCCGCCCCCAGCGCCACCAGGCTCCACAGCTTTGCGATGTCGACGCCGAGCAAATTCCCGAACAGGATTGCGGTCGCTTCGCTGGCACTGGTCGTATAAAGGTACAAAAACAGCACCCCGAGCCCCAGCGCCAGCGACAGCACGATCCCGACCGCGACATCGCGGTTCCGCAGCCGGTCGCCGAGGCATCCCATCGCCACCGCTGCCGCCAGGGTAAAGGCGAGAAGACCCCACAGCGGATCCAGGCCCAACAGGACCGCGCCGGTGGCGCCGGCAAAGCCGACATGCGAAAGCGCATGACCGGCAAATGTCAGATTGCGCAGCACGAGAAAGAACCCGACCGCGCCCGCAACCACCGCGACCACCGCGCCCGCGGCGAAGGCGGTACGCATGAAATCGTACTCAAACATCGTGGCGGTGGGCTTCGGCTTCGACCGGGCCGTGACCGGCGACGACAATCAGCCGTTTTCCATAGCGCAGCACCTCGATCGGCATCTGGTAGAGATCGGACAACACCGCGTCGGTCACGACCTCGTCGACGGTTCCGATCGCGGCCCGGCGATTGCCCAGATAAAGCACGCGGTCCATCGCCCCGACCAAGGGATTAAGGTCGTGAGCGGTGAACAAGACGGTGATCCCTTCGGCCCTTTGGATCTGGCGCACCAGCGCCACGACGGTCTGCTGGAAATGCGGGTCGAGGCTGACCAGCGGTTCGTCGAGCAGCAGGATGCGCGGCTCGCCGAGCAGGGCCTGCGCCAGCAGCAGCCGCTGCAATTCGCCGCCGGAGAGCTGGGTCAAGCGCCGCCCGGCGATGGCCTCGGCGCCGACCTGCTGGATCGCGCGCGCCACCTGGGCTCGGCCCCGCGACCCGACGAGCGGCAGGCCCCAGCGCTCGCCGCGCCAGGCGCTCGCGACAAAGTCCCAACCCCGGATTGGCAGGTCGCCGACCGCAGCGCGTTGCTGCGGCAGATAGCCGATGCCGCGGCGAAACGCCTGCGGCGCACGGCCAAAGACGCGAATGGCGCCCGAGACCGGCGCCAGCAACCCCAGGATCGCGCGCAGCAACGTGGTTTTGCCCGACCCATTCGGTCCGAACACGCCGACAAACTGACCGGCGGCAATCGTCGCACTGACCTCGGCCAAGACAATGCGGCCGCCGCGCACCAGCGTCATTCGCTGCAGCTCGATCGCCGGTTCCGCTATTGGGCCAGGGCCCGGTCGAGCGCATCGAGCTCGGAGCGCATCCACGCCTGGTAATCCTCTCCTGCGGGTTCGGTCTCGGTG
>JAJPIH010000102.1 GCA_021324875.1 Alphaproteobacteria bacterium | reverse complement strand
TCGCCGCGGCGAAGATGGGCGAGGTGGTCGGCATGACCCGGATGGAGGGGATCTCGACCGGCGATGTTCTGACCCCGTCGGGCAAGGCCGAGCCGCTGCCGCGGCCGGACCGGCCGCAACCGGTGTTCGGTCTGGCGATCGCCGCGGAAAAGCGCGCCGACGACGTGAAATTGACCGGCGCCATCGGCCGCCTGATCGAGGAAGACCCGACCTTCGAACTCGAGCAGAATGCCGACACCCAGGAAATGGTGCTGTGGGGTCAGGGCGACATCCATCTGCAAATCGCGATCGATCGGCTCCGCAACCGGTTTAATCTGCCGGTCGTTGGCCGCCCGGCCGCCGTTCCCTACAAGGAGACGATCCGCCGCGGCACCCAGCAGCATTCGCGCTTCAAGCGCCAGAGCGGCGGGCACGGCCAATTCGCCGATGTGACGATCGAAGTCAAACCGCTGCCGCGCGGTTCCGGGTTCAGCTTTACCGACAGCGTCGTCGGCGGGGCGATCCCGCGCAATTACATCCCGGCGGTCGAGGAGGGGGTGGTCGAGGCCTTGCGGCGCGGTCCGCTCGGCTTTCCGGTCATCGATATCGCGGTCAATTTGATCACCGGCCAGTTCCACACCGTCGACAGTTCGGATCAGGCGTTCCACACCGCCGGCCGGCAGGCGGTCCAGGAAGCGCTGCCGAAATGCGAGCCGATCCTGTTGGAGCCGATCGACGCGGTCGAGATCTCGGTTCCGAATGCATTTACCGCCCGGGTGCAGCGCCTGGTGTCCGGCCGCCGCGGCCAGATCCTCGGTTATGACGCGAAACCGGACTGGCCGGGTTGGGACGTGGTCAGCGCTCATATGCCGCAAAGCGAACTGCACGATTTGATTGTCGAGCTGCGCTCGCTGACTTTGGGCGTGGGCAGCTTTGCGCACAGTTTTGACCATATGCAGGAGCTGACCGGGCGGCCGGCCGAGAAGGTCATGGCGCAGCGCACCGCCGAAGCCGCACAATAACAACGAAGAGGGCCGCCGCGCCGGCTCGCGAAAGCGTGACTTGGCGCGGACCGGTGCAGCGCCTAACTCAGCAGCGCAAGGAGGCAAGGCGATGCTGATCCGGCGCAAGCGAGGATGGGAGCTGCCCGAGGCGGCGGCGACACCGGAGGCGGTGTTTGTGCAGCGCCGGGCGCTGGTGCAGGCGATGGGTCTTGGCGCGTTGCTGGCGCCGCTGGCCATCGACGCTGCGCAGGCGGCCGAAGATAAGGCGACGGCGGACCCGTCGGCCGGCCTCTATCCGTTCAAACGCAACCCCCGCTACACGCTCGATCGGCCGATTACCGACCCGAAATACGCCGAGAATTACAACAATTTCTACGAGTTCGGCTCGGAGAAGGACATCGCCGAGCAGGCGCAGGCGCTCAAAATCCGGCCCTGGACGGTCAAGATCGACGGCATGGTCGAGAAACCTTTCGAGATCGGCATCGACGATCTTCTTAAGAAAATGCCGCTCGAAGAAAGGCTTTATCGTCACCGCTGCGTCGAGGCGTGGTCGATGGCCGTCCCGTGGAGCGGTTTTGCCATGGCGGCGCTGGTCGCGCTCGCCAAGCCC
This sequence comes from Alphaproteobacteria bacterium, assembly GCA_021324875.1. Lineage (GTDB taxonomy): Bacteria > Pseudomonadota > Alphaproteobacteria > ATCC43930 > CGMCC-115725 > AP-15. Next base: position 5,469 of record JAJPIH010000102.1, on the reverse strand, counting down.
TTGGGCTCGGCCAAATATGTCCGCACCCAGACGTTTCTCGACAGCGCCGTCGCCCCGGGCCAACAGCAGTTCTGGTATCCGTGGCCCTATATCGAGGGGGTCACGATGGCCGAGGCGACCAACGAACTCGCCTTTATGGTGACCGGCATGTATGGCAAGCCGGTGCCAAAACAGGATGGGGCGCCGCTGCGCCTGGCCTTGCCGTGGAAATACGGGTTCAAATCAGCCAAGTCGATCGTGCGCCTCTCGTTTATCGAACAGCGCCCAGCGACGTTCTGGGAAACCGTGCAGGGTGACGAATACGGGTTCTGGGCCAATGTCAACCCGGCAGTTCCGCATCCGCGTTGGAGCCAGGCAACCGAGCGGGTGCTCGGCAGCGACGAGCGGGTGCCGACGTTGATATGGAACGGGTATGGCGAATATGTCGCCCATCTCTACGACGGTATGACCGGCGAAAAGCTGTTCATGTGACCCGCGCCGCCGGGGTCGCCGCTTATGCGGTGAGGCCGAGGCGGTCGAGCGCCGCGGGCAGATCGGCAAAACGGTCGAGCAGGGCGGCGGCGCCGAGCGTGGTCGGATCGACGCGGGCATAGCCGTAGCGCATCAGCACCAGCGGCAGACCGGCGGCGTGGGCCGCGGCGGCGTCGTTTTCGTTGTCGCCGATCATCGCCGCGGCGGCGCTGTCGCCGCCGAGCGCGGCGATCAGGCCGAGGACATGGCCGGGATCGGGCTTCTTGACCGCGAACCGGTCGCCGCCCGCCACCGCGTCAAACAACGGCGCCAGGCCAAGACCGTCCAGCACGGTCAGCGCCGCGTGCTGCGGCTTGTTGGTGCAGATCGCGGTGCGGTATCCGCGGCGGCGCAGCATCGCTAAAGTCTCGGGCACTCCCGGATAGGGGCGGGTGAGCCGCACGGCATCGGCTTCGTAAAGCTGGAGAAAGCGTGGCAACGCCGCCGGGTCGGCGGTCGGGTCGAGACCGCTGGCGATCAGCGCGCGCGCCACCAGCGCCGGCGCGCCGTCACCAATCATGCGCCGGATTTGGGCAAGGGTCAGCGGGGCGCGGCTGCGTTCGCGCAGCACCGCATTGACCGCCGCGCGCAGATCGGGGGCGCTGTCGATCAGCGTCCCGTCGAGGTCGAACACCAGCAGATAACCGTTCATCATTTCAGTCTGCGCCCAGCGCTTCAGGTTGCGCAACCGGGACCCGCCGGCTTTCGCCCGCGCGGCGCGCCGGCCTTGGCCGCCGCGGGCGAGCGATGGCGGCGCGGCCGCCGGGTGGGCCGCGGCCATGCGCAGCGGTGGCGGGAGCACTGACCCGATGCTGGGCGTTGAGTGCGATCGACCGCCGGCGCCGCCATGGCAACATAATTAACGGCGAGCATGATATATTCAGTAATAATCTGTGTGTTGTAAAAAGACGCCGACCGCGCGAGATTGCCCGCTGAACAATGGTTTTCCTGAGCAATGGCTTTTAGTCGAGCCTGACATGAGCCGATCCCCTTTCGCCGCGTTAATTCTCGCCGCCGGCAGCGGCACGCGTATGAAATAGGCGCTTCCCAAGGTCATGCATCCGGTGGCCGGGCGACCGATGATTATGCATGTGCTGGCCGCGCTGGAGCCGCTTGAACCGGTCGCGACGACGGTCGTCATCGGCGCCCAAATGGCCGAGGTGGCTCGGCTCGTCGCTCCGGTGTCGAGTGCGGTTCAGGACCCGCCGCTCGGCACCGGCGATGCGGTGCGCGTGGGTCTCGAGGCGCTTGGCCCGCGGCTGGCCCCGGCCGGCGAGGCCGAAGATCTGCTGGTGCTGTTTGGCGACACGCCGCTGCTGACCGCCGAAACCTTGGCGCGGCTGCTGGTGGACCGCCGCGCCAGCGACGCGGCGATCGTCGTCGCCGCCCTGCGGCCGGCCGATCCCGCCGCCTATGGCCGGCTGGTGCTGGGCCCCGATGGCAGCCTCGAACAGATCGTCGAGGCCGCCGATGCAGGCCCGCGAGAGCTGGCGATCGACCTCGTCAACGGCGGCATCATGGCGCTCGCCGCGGCCCATGCCGCGGCGCTGGTGGCCGCCCTCGAGCGCAACAACAACAAGGCGGAATTCTACCTGACCGATATCGTCGGGGTGGCGCGGCGGCGCGGCTTGGCCTGCCGCGTTGTCGAACTGCCCGCAGAAGAGCTTGCCGGCGTCAACACCCGCGCCGAGCTTGCCGCCGCCGAGGCGGTCATGCAACAGCGCCTGCGGCGGCGGGCGATGAGCGAGGGGGCGACATTGGTCGCGCCCGAAACCGTTTTCTTGTGCGCCGATACCCGGCTGGGCCGCGATGTCGTGGTCGAGCCGAATGTTTGGTTCGGTCCCGGCGTCGTGGTCGGGGACGGGGCGCGCATCCGCTCGTTCAGCCATATCGAGGGCGCGCGGGTCGGGGCCAATGCGATTATAGGCCCCTATGCGCGGCTACGGCCGGGGACGGTGCTGGAAGAAGAGGTCCATGTCGGCAATTTTGTCGAGATCAAAGAGGCCCGCCTCGGCGTCGGGGTCAAGGCCAACCACCTCTCTTATATTGGCGACAGCGCCGTCGGGGCCGGAACCAATATCGGCGCCGGCACAATCACCTGCAATTATGACGGCGTTAACAAATGGCGGACCACGATCGGGGAGCGTGCGTTTATCGGCTCGAACACGGCATTGGTGGCGCCGGTCACGGTCGGCGATGGCGCCATCATTGCCGCCGGCAGCGTCGTCACCCATGACGTGCCGGCCGACGCCTTGACCCTCGCGCGGGGGCGCCAGGTCGACAAGCCGGGGCGCGCCGCCGAGCTGCGCTCGCGACTGGGGAGGAAGCGCTGATGTGCGGGATCATCGGGATCATCGCCAAGGACGCGGTGGCCCAAGGGCTGCTCGAAGGACTGCGGCGGCTCGAATATCGCGGCTATGATTCGGCCGGCATCGCGACCTTGGTCGATGGCCGTATCGAGCGACGCCGCGCCGAAGGCAAGCTTGCCAACCTCGCCCGCCGGCTCGAGCGCGAACCGGTGCAGGGGCTGATCGGCATCGGCCACACCCGCTGGGCGACCCACGGCCTGCCGACCGAAACCAACGCCCATCCCATCGCGACCGACCGCGTTGCCGTCGTGCACAACGGCATCATCGAGAATTTCCAGGCCCTGCGCGCCGAACTCTCCGAAGCCGGCTATGTCTTTCAAACCGAGACCGACACCGAGGCGGTGGCGATCCTCGCAACCTATTTTCTCGACCGTGGGCTCACCCCGCAGCAGGCGGTCGCCGAGACGCTCGCCCGCCTCGAAGGCGCCTTTGCGCTGGCCTTTCTGTTTGCCGGCGAACACGATCTGCTGATCGGCGCGCGGCGCGGCAGCCCGCTCACGATCGGCTATGGTGACGGCTAGATGTTTTTGGGGTCGGACGCGCTGGCGCTGGCCCCCTTGACCCGCCGTATCACCTATCTCGACGAAGGCGATTGGGCGGTTGTCACCTCGGCCAAGGTCACGATCTTCAACGCCGCGGGCGAGGAAGTCGTGCGCCCGATCCGGGAATCGGCGCTCTCCGGCGCGCTGATCGGCAAGGGCAATTACCGCCATTTTATGCTCAAGGAGATCTATGAGCAGCCGGCGGTGATCGGCGACACGGTCAACGCCTTTGTCAATCCGGCCACACGGACCGTGCATTTGCCGGAACTGCCCTTTGCCCTCGCCGAAATCGAGCGGGTGAGCCTGATCGCCTGCGGCACCGCCTACCACGCCTGCATGGTCGCCAAATACTGGCTCGAACGCATCGCCCGGATTTCGGCCGAGATCGACATCGCCTCGGAATTCCGCTACCGCGCGCCGGCGATGCCCTCCGGGGGGGCGGCGATTTTTGTCTCGCAATCGGGCGAGACCGCCGACACCTTGGCGGCGCTGCGTTACGCCCGGGCTCAGGGGCAGCACATTCTTGCCGTCGTCAACCAGCCGGAAAGCTCGATCGCGCGCGAAGCCGATGTGATCCTGCCGACGCTCGCCGGCCCCGAGATCGGCGTTGCCTCGACCAAGGCGTTCACGACCCAGCTCGCGGTGTTGGCGGCCCTGACGGTCGCTTTGGCGCGGGCGCGCGGCGCCATCAGCCACGAGCGCGAGGCCGAACTCGTCGGACACCTGACCGAAATCCCCTCGCGCGCCGCCGAGGTGCTCAATCATGACGAGCGTCTGCGCGCCATCGCCGCGACCATCGCCGAAGCCCGCGACGTGCTCTATCTGGGCCGCGGCACGGCGTTTCCTCTGGCCCTTGAAGGGGCGCTAAAGCTCAAGGAAATCTCATACATCCACGCCGAGGGCTATGCCGCGGGGGAGATGAAACACGGGCCGATTGCGCTGATCGACGAGAACGTGCCGGTCATCGTGCTGGCGCCCAATGACGATCTCTTCGAAAAGACGCGCGGCAATGTCGAGGAGGTGATGGCGCGCGGCGGGCCGGTCGTGATGATCTCGGACCGCGCGGGTGTGGCGCGGCTGGGCGAGCGGCTCGCCTACGGCGTCGCGGTGCCCGATTGCGACCCGTTCGTTGCGCCGTTGCTTTATGCGATCCCGATCCAGCTCTTGGCCTACCACACCGCGGTGATCAAGGGCACCGATGTTGACCAGCCGCGCAACCTCGCCAAAAGCGTCACCGTCGAATGAGGCGACGCGCATCCGGTCACGCCCGGTCCCTTGCTGGCGCCGCCGGCGATCGCCCGGCCCGCATTGGCGCTGGCGCCGCGGGATAAGGGAGGAGCTGCAGGCCCCGCCCTGCGGCCAGCGGCTTGTGCCGCCATGTTGTCGCTGCGGCGAGCGGCGGTCCCGGCGTTAATGCCGCACGCCCGAGCCGGCCGGTTGCATCCGGCCGCTGCCGGTCTATCTCACCTTCCTGGAGTTCTTTGCTCTTAAAGTTGCTGCGACCTGCGGCCGCCGCGTCCTGGCGTCGCACGGTAAGTGTTCGACCGGGAGGCGGGAATGGCAAAGATGCAGGCGGTGCAGGTGGCGCGCGCCGGGGGTCCCCTGGAACGCGTCGAGCGCGATGTCCCCGCGCCGGCGCCCGGCGAGGTCCGCCTGCGGGTCGAGGCATGCGGGGTGTGTCACAGCGACAGTCTGACGGTCGAAGGGCAGTGGCCCAACCTCGCCTTCCCGCGCATCCCCGGGCACGAGATCGCCGGCGTTATCGACGCAACCGGGCCCGGCGTCGAAGGTTGGCGCATCGGCCAGCGCGTCGGCGTCGGCTGGTTTGGGGGGAATTGCGGGCATTGTGAACCCTGCCGGCGCGGCTGGCTGATCGACTGCCGCAACCTGCGCATCCCCGGCATCTCCTATGATGGCGGCTATGCCGAGGCGATGGTGGCCCCGGTCAACGCGCTGGCTGCCATCCCCGACGAATTTGCCGCAGCCGAAGCCGCGCCGCTGCTCTGCGCCGGGGTGACGACCTTCAATGCGCTGCGCCACAGCGGCGC
>JAJPIH010000079.1 GCA_021324875.1 Alphaproteobacteria bacterium | reverse complement strand
GGGCGCGATCCTTCAAGCATCGCGATCGCCTTCCTGTTGCCGGCGGTGCTGTTGTTGCTCTTCGGATATGGCGTCTCGCTCGACGCCAGGAACGTCCCGGTCGCGCTCGTCGTCGAGCAGCCGAGCGACGCCACGGCGAGTTTCACCGCGCGGTTCAGACAATCGCCTTATTTCCGGCCGCAGGACTTCGCAACGATCCAGCAGGCGGACAGGGCGATGGCGGCCCGCCAGGTGCAGGGGATTGTCTGGTTGCGCTCAGATTTCGCCCGCCAGCTGCAGCCAGGAGAAGCGCCGATCGGGGTCATCGTCAACGGGGTCGACGCCAACGACGCGCGCATCATCGAGGGCTACCTGCAGCAGATCTGGGCGGGGTGGATCGCAGCCCGGGCGCAGGCGCGGGGGTTGCCGTCGCCGGTGCCGGTCTTGGTCGAGCCCCGCGTGTGGTTCAACCCGGCGATCAGCAGCCGCGATTATCTGGTGCCGGGCCTCATCGCGATCATCATGAGCCTGACCGGGGCGCTGCTGACCGCAATGGTCATCGCGCGCGAGTGGGAGCGGGGCACGATGGAAGCCCTGATGGTGACGCGCGTCAGCATCCGCGAGATCCTCCTCGGCAAGTTGGTGCCGTATTTCGTACTCGGCATGGGCGGCATGGCGGCTTCCGTCGCGATGGCGGTGTGCCTGTTTGGCGTGCCGCTGCGCGGCTCGGTCCTGTTGCTCGCCGTCGGCTCGGGACTGTTCCTGCTCGCGGCGCTGGGCATCGGGCTTCTGATTTCAAGCGTGGCAAAGAGCCAGTTCGTCGCCGGGCAGATCGCGATCATCACCACTTTTCTGCCGGCCTTCATCCTTTCGGGGTTCATTTTCGACATCGGCAGCATGCCGGCGCCGATCCAATTCATCACCCGTATCGTCGCGGCCCGCTATTTTGTCGCGATCCTGCAGACTATTTTCCTCGCCGGCAATGTCTGGGCGGTGCTTCTGCCAAACTTGGCGGCCTTGACAATCATGGCTGTGATCTTTCTTGGCGGGGCGTGGCTGATGACGCGCAAACGCTTGGACTGAACGGCATGTGGCGTCGCATTCTTGCCCTGATCGTCAAGGAGCTGCTGGCGGTTCTGAAGGATCCGAAAAGCCGTGTCGTTCTGGTCGGCCCGCCCCTGATCCAGCTCATCGTCTTTGGCTATGCGGCAACCTTTGATCTTAATCGCGTTCCCTTTGCGGTCTACAACCAGGATAAAAGCGCCGCGTCGCGCGACCTGGTCGCCAGGTTCGCCGGCTCCCGAACCTTTAGCGAGATCACCAGCCTCGATAGCAAGCAGCGTATTCCTGAGCTGATCAATTCGCGTCAGGTCGCGATGGTGCTCGACATCGATCCGCGCTTCACGCGCGATCTTTTCGTGCACCGCCCCGCGCCTGTTCAGCTGCTCGTCGACGGCCGCAACTCAAATACCGCGCTCCTCATTCTCGGTTATGCGAATACGATCGTCACCGATTTCAACCAGCGCTGGATGCGCGACCACGGTGGACAGCGACCCCCCGCGGTGCTTGATATGCGTGCCCGCTACAATCCGCCGCTCAATTCCCAATGGTTTATCGTCCCCGGCATCGTGGCGCTTCTCACCCAGGTTGTAACGCTGCTGGTAATCGCGCTGACCGTTGCTCGGGAGCGTGAGATGGGCACGTTCGACCAGCTTCTCGTGACGCCGATGCGCCCGATTGAGATCCTGCTCGGCAAAGGACTCCCTGGATTGCTGATCGGCGTCACCGAGGCGACGGTCATCATCGTGGCGGCGGTATGGTGGTTCGGCGTACCCCTACGCGGCAGCCTGGTGCCGCTTTATTTCGGGCTTGTGCTTTTCGTCGTCGCCGTCACCGGCATCGGGCTGATGATCTCCTCGCTCGCCGTCACTCAGCAGCAGGCTCTTCTTGGTGCGTTCTTGTTCATGGTTCCTTCGATCATCTTGTCCGGCTTTGCGACTCCGATCGCCAACATGCCTGCGATTGTTCAGGATCTCACGCTGATCAACCCGATGCGGTATTTCCTTGTCATCGTGCGCGGCGTTTTCTTAGAGGGCGCAACAACACATTCGTTATGGTCGCAATACCGGCCGATGGCGGCGATCGCAGGCGTCAACCTTGCCGCGGCGGGATGGCTCTTCCGCAGACGCGTTTATTGAACTCGCATAGCCGAATGCGGGCGCAGGGATGGCGCTGGATTACGCTGGTCGGCGGGATACTGGGCGAGACAAATTACAATTTCCGGCGCGTACCGTAGGGATTGACGTGACCCCCGTTTTTCGTCCGGTTGAGACGAGGATCGGGGTTGATTTGAACCTTCCGTTTGATGGTCGGCAAAAGGCCGGGGCGCGGAGCCCCCGCCGCCTCCGACACGGCGTTGTCGCAGGCAGCGATCCGTCGAGAATGCCGCCGGCAATCCGCTCGCGATCGGCCATTTTGTACAACGCCGCAGCGTCGAGGGTGGCGGCGCCCATCAACCGATCGTCTCCGACCGGACGGCGTGCCGGTGCAGGATCTCGACGTAGTTTGCCCGATCAAAGGCGGTCGGATCGGTCAGGGCGCTGCGCCGCATCCGACCACGGATAGCGCCGACGCTGTCGATCCCTCGCGCTTCGAGCCATTGCCTCAGCCCCGTCGTCAGGACCGCCATATGGTCGAAGCCGTGGCGCAGCAATGCCGTCGTCGTCATCACCGTGTCGGCGCCGACGAGGAGGTATTTCACGACTTCGTCGACGCCATCGACGCCGGTGCTTGCCGCGAGCGAAACGCCGACATGGCCGGCCAGCACGCCGATCCACAGCAGCGGCAGTCGAATCTCGGAAGGACGGCTCAGCTCGATGTCGCGCTGCAGCTGCAGCGAGACCAAATCGATATCGGGCTGATAGAAACGGTTGAACAGCGTCAGCCCATCGGCTCCGGCGTTGACAAGCGACGTCGCGATATGGCCGAGAGCGCTAAAATAAGGGCTGAGCTTTACCGCCACGGGTATCGAGACATCGGCCTTCACCGATTGCAACGCGTCGAGATAAAGGCTTTCGACGGCATCGCCTCGGAGCGACAGATCGGAGGGAATGAAGTAGGCGTTGAGCTCGATGGCGCTCGCCCCGGCTTCCTCGACGAGGCGCGCATAGCGGCGCCAGCCCGAGCGGCTGACCCCGTTGAGGCTGGCGATGACAGGAATGGCGATCGCTGCGCGGGCCCGCCGGATCAGCTCGAGATAGGCTTGCGGCCCGGTGCCGGAAGCGGCGGCCGCAGGAAAATAGGAAAGCGCTTCGCCGAAGCTGTCGCTGCCTGCTGCTGTCAGCCGTTCGGCTTCCGCTTGCTCGGCCGCGATCTCTTCCTCGAAGATCGAGGGCAGTACGACGGCGGCGGCGCCCAGATCCTCGAGGCGCCGAATATTGCCGAGGTCGCCGGTCAACGGTGAGGCCGAGGCAATCAGCGGGCTGCTCAGCGTAATGCCTAGATACCGGGTCGTCAGCTCCATCGTTCCTCGCCGCGCGGCGGGCGCCGCCGCGGCCTCTGCGGCAAGCGCCGGCGGGAAGCGGGTCGGCGACCAACCCGCCATCTCCTCGTAGAGACGGTACTTTTCTTCGAGACTTGCCTGTGCCGCGGCCAGCAATTCGGTCGCCTCCTGCGGTCGCGTCCGGGCGAGCGCCCGATAGCGGATTTCGCGATAGGCATAGTCGCGGAAAGGGATCGCCGGGCGCGGCGAATCGAGCCGGAACGGGTTCTCCCCGACCCGGCGCATTGCCGGGTTGTAGCGGAACAGCGGCCAATAACCGGATGCGACGGCAAGATCCTGCTGCCGCATGCCGTACTGCATGTCGATGCCGTGGGCGATGCAGTGGCAATAGGCGAGGACCAGGGACGGACCGGGATACGCCTCGGCCTCGCGGAACGCGAGCAGCGTATGCTGGGGATTGGCGCCCATCGCGACCTGCGCGACATAGACGTTGCCATAGGCAATCGCCTGCAGCGCCAGATCCTTGCGCGGCACCCGCTTGCCGGCGGCCGCGAATTTGGCGATGGCGCCGAGCGGCGTCGCCTTCGAGGCTTGGCCGCCGGTATTCGAATAGACCTCGGTGTCGAGCACCAATAGGTTGACGTCGGCCCCGCTCGCCAATACGTGGTCGAGACCGCCATAGCCGATGTCGTAGGCCCAACCGTCGCCGCCGACGATCCAGATGCTGCGCCGGACGAGGTGATCGACCACCGAGAGCAGATCACGGGCGGCGTCATCCTGGGACAAGGTTTGCAGGCGTTGGGTCAGGAGCGCCAGCCTCGCATACTGCGCCCTGATTTCGGATTCGCGGTCCTGCGGTGCCGAAAGGACCTGATCGATGAGGTCTCTGCCGAGCTGGTCGCGCAGCTGCTCCGCCAGCCTTCGTGCGAGTTCGCGGTGCGTATCGGCCGCGAGGCGGAAGCCGAGCCCGAATTCGGCACCATCCTCGAACAGCGAGTTCGACCATGCCGGGCCGCGTCCTTCGGCATTTTTCGACCAGGGAGTGGCCGGCAGGTTGCCGCCATAGATCGACGAGCAGCCGGTCGCGTTGGCGATCATCAGGCGGTCGCCGAACAGCTGCGAAAGGAGCTTCAGGTACGGAGTTTCGCCGCAGCCGGCGCAGGCGCCGGAGAACGCGAACAGCGGTTCGAGAAACTGCACCCCCCGGACATTGGCGAAGTCGACCGCTCGGCGGTCGTTGAGCGGCAGCTGCTCGAAGAAGGCAATATTGCCGCGCTCAGCTTCGACGAGCGGCAGAAGCGGGCGCAGATTGATCGCTTTGAGCCCCGGCTGCGACGAGCTGTGCGCGAGGCACGCCTCGATGCACAACCCGCAGCCGGTGCAGTCCTCGACGTAGAATTGCAGCGAGAACCGCACTTCCGGGAAACCGCGAACATTGACCGGAGCCGATTTGAACGTCGGCGGGGCAGGGCTCAGCTTGGAGACGTCGTAATATTTGGCGCGGATCACAGAGTGCGGACAGACGAAACTGCATTGCCCGCACTGCACGCAGATGTCGGGCTCCCACACCGGGACGGCCTCAGCGATGTTGCGCTTTTCATAGGCTGCGGTGCCGGACGGAAAAGTGCCGTCGGCGGGCATCAGGCTAACCGGAATCTCGTCGCCGCGGCCTTCGAGCATCCGCGCCGTCACGGCCTGCACGAATGGGGGCGCATCCGCCGGTACGCGCGGGCCGCGCTCCCGCGAACTCGTCGCCGTGTTCGGCACCGTCGCCTCGTGCAGCCGATCGAGCGCGCCGTCGACCGCGGCGAAGTTCCGCTGGATCACCTCCTCGCCCTTCTCGGCATAAGTCTTGCGGATGGCTTCCTTGATCCGGCCGATCGCTTCCGCCCGCGGGAGAACGCCCGAAAGCGCAAAAAAGCAGGTCTGCAGGATCGTATTGGTGCGGCCCGGGAGCCCGGCCTCCCGCGCCGCGTGCGAGGCGTCGACGACAAAGAAGCGCAGCTTTTTGTCGATGATCTGCCGCTGCATCGACCCGGGCAGGCGGTCCCACACCGCGTCATGCGGGTAGGGACTGTTGAGCAGGAAGGTTGCGCCGGGGGCGGCGATCCGCAGCACATCCCGCCTCTCGACGAAGTTGAACTGATGGCAGGCGACGAAATTCGCTTGGTCGATCAGATAGGGGGCCCGGATCGGATGTGGCCCGAAGCGCAAATGCGAGATCGTCTCGGCCCCCGATTTATGGGAGTCGTAAACGAAATAGCCTTGCGCATAACGCCCGGCCTCTTCGGCGATGATCTTGACGCTGTTCTTGTTGGCGCCGACCGTGCCGTCCGAGCCGAGGCCGTAAAAGACCGCGCGCACGGTTTCGGGCGGCTCGATGTTAAAAGAACTGTCGTAGGGAAGGCTCGTATGCGAGACATCGTCGTCGATCCCGACGGTAAAGCCGCTTTTCGGTTGGGCCTTGCCCAGTTCGTCGAAAATGGCCTTGGCCATCGCCGGCGTGAAATCCTTCGAGGAGAGGCCATAGCGGCCGCCGATGACCCGCGGAAGGGACGGTCGCCGGCCGGCCGTGACGGCGTTTGCCAAGGTCGCGACGACGTCGAGGTAGAGCGGTTCGCCCGGCGCGCCCGGCTCTTTCGTCTGCTCGAGTACGGCGACGGCGCGGCAGCTCGGCGGCAAAACCGCCAGAAACGCATTGGCGGCAAACGGACGGTAGAGCCGGACCTGCACGACACCGACTTTTTCACCGCGCTCGCGGAGCTTCGCTGCGGTCTCGCGGACCGTCTCGGCGCCGGAACCGATGACGATGGCGACTCGGTCGGCGTCGGGCGGGCCGTCGTAATCGAACAGGTGTTATTGCCGGCCGGTCAGCACGGCGAACCGGTCCATCGCCTCTTGGAGAATGGCCGGAAGCCGTTCGTAAAAGGGGTTAACCGTCTCGCGTGCCTGGAAGAAAGTGTCCGGGTTGTGCGCGGTGCCGCGGATGAACGGATGTGCCGGATCGAGGGCCCGCCTGCGATGAGCGCAGACGAGATCATCGTCGATCATGGCGCGGATCTGATCGTCGCCAAGGAGCGAGATCGTGTTGAACTCGTGCGAGATGCGAAACCCGGTGAAGAAATGCAGGAACGGCAAACGCGTTGCGAGTGCGGCGGCCTGCGCGATAAGCGCGTTATCGTGCGCCTCTTGCACGGAGCCCGAGCACAACAGCGCAAAACCGCTGGCACGGACCGCCATGACGTCGCTGTGGTCGCCGAAGATCGACAGCGCCTGCGTCGCGAGCGACCGCGCGGCGACGTGAAACACCGTCGCCGTCAGCTCGCCGGCGATCTTATACATGTTGGGCAGCATCAAGAGCAGGCCTTGCGACGCGGTGAAGGTAGTGGTCAGCGCCCCGGCCTGAAGCGCCCCATGCACCGCCCCCGCGGCGCCGCCCTCGCTCTGCATCTGCTGAATGACGGGAACGTTGCCCCAGATGTTTGCGATCCCCTGCGCAGACCACTCGTCGGCCAGCTCCGCCATCGGCGAAGCCGGGGTGATCGGATAGATCGCGCATACCTCGTTCACCCGATAGGCGACATGGGCAACCGCGGCATTCCCGTCCATCACCGCAATTCGCCCCGTCATTGACCGGCTCCCGACGGCTCCGCGATCATGTCGATCGCGTGACATGGGCATTGCTCGAAACACGTCGCACATCCGGTGCATTTCGCGTAGTCATAGCGATAGCGCCGGCCGGGGCCGAGTTTGACGATCGCATCCTCGGGACAGGCCGCCCAGCAATTGTCGCATTCAAAGCAATTGCCGCAGGAGAGGCAGCGTTGCGCCTCATGGCGCGCCTCGGCTTCGGTGAGCCCGGCCACCACCTCTTCGAAGTCCGCAATCCGTTCGGCAGCGTCGAGAACCGGTTGAGCGGCCGCCACGACATCGGCGAACAGCGGCAGGTGCAACATTTCGAACGATACGAGGGGCGGTCGTTCCGCCGCGCGATAGGGCCGGCCGCGCAGCCAGCCGGCAATAGCGCGGGCGGCGTGCTTGCCCATGCCGACCGCGGCCGCGACGCTGCGCGCGCCGGGCACCGTGTCGCCGCCGGCAAAGATGCCGGGATGTCCGGTCATGCCCTGCGGATCGACGACGATGCCGCCATCGGTTGTGAACGCGATCCCTGGCACGCGCCGGAGAAACCTGCTGTCGGTCTCCTGGCCAAGCGCCAGCACCACCGCATCGGCCGTGAGGGTTTCGAATTTGCCGGTCGGCTGCGGCCTGCCATTCGCGTCGAGTATCATTCGCTCGACGGTCAGCGAGGGACCGACAACCTCTTTGATGCTCGTCAGCCACCTGATCTTGATGCCTTCCGCGATCGCCTCGTCGGCCTCGAAGGCGCGCGCCGGCATATGTGCGCGGTCGCGGCGATAGACGATCAGCACCTCGTCGGCGCCGAGCCGCCGCGCCGTGCGCGCCGCGTCCATCGCTGTATTGCCTCCGCCATAGACGACGATGCGGCGGCCGAGACGCGGCGCGGCGCCGGCATCGGCCGCACGCAGCAAGGAGACGGCATCGAGCACCCGCGCGGCATCGCGCGCCGGGATCTCGGCGTGCCGGCTGACCTGCGCGCCAATCGCCACGAAAACGGCATCGAAACCGCCGGCGTCGCGCTCGGCGAGGAGATCCTCGACCTTGTGGTTGCAGGTGATCCGCACCCCCAGGCCGGCAATGCGGTCGATCTCGCTCGCCAGCGTGCCGCGCGGCAGCCGGTAGGCGGAAATGCCGAAATGCATCATGCCGCCGGCGACCGGCCCCGCCTCGCGGATTTCGACCATGTGGCCGAGGCAGGTCAGGTGATACGCCGCCGCAAGCCCGCATGGGCCGGCGCCGACGACCAGCACCCGCTCGCCACCCGGCCGCGGATTCACCGGGAACGGCCAGCCCTCGGTCAAGGCGAGATCGCCGAGAAACCGCTCGACGGCATGAATGCTGACGGCAGCGTCGAGCGTCTCGCGATTGCAGGCGCTCTCACAGGGATGATAGCAGACGCGGCCATGTACCGCCGGCAGCGGGTTGTCGCGCACCAGCGTTTCCCAGGCGGCGCGAAATTTCCCCGCTTGGGCGAGCGCGAGCCAGGCCTGGACCGGCTCGCCCGCCGGGCAGGCATTGTCGCACGGCGCGAGCAGATCGACATAGACCGGGCGCCGCGTGCGGAATGGACCTGCGCCCTTTTCGAGGGTCAGATCGACGACCGGGGTCATGTCACTATGCTGCCGCATCGCAGGACGCAGTCAGCACCGTGCGCCGGCGCAGTTCCTTGATCTCTGTCAATAGCGCCGCGGCCGGGCTCGGACGCCATATTTTCTTCGAGGAAGCGCGCTTCGATTACGACGGATCCCGCGTCTGGCGCAGCCGGCGTAACAGCTCGCCAGCCTGTTCGAGTTGCGCGATCGCCCGCTCCAGAATCTCCAACGCCTCCGGGCCGCCGGTCTGCGGGTTGGTTGCCCCCCGGCGCCGGAGCGCCGCGAGGTAGTTTCCGGCGGCCGTCAGCCGCTCGGCCAATTGATGCAACAGGGTCACGTCTGGCACCGGGACCACGGTGCTTCTCGGTTGGTCGAGGCGAACTCCTGCTTCACGTCTTTGAACTCTCCGGCGCCGACTCGACCACCGGAAGCCCCTATTCGGCGGGGACAACGCCCCCGGCGCTGACCCGACACGGATCTCCCTTCGGCTTCGAGCCGAGCTCTTAGCTGTGGAACAGTGCAGCGGCAACCAGCGGGACCGGCGATTGTTTGATCGCGATCAAACTTGTTGCCGATCTGCTTGCATCAGCGGGATCGAAGCTGGAGAAGTCGAACCGGCAGGCGAGTGAGGGTTCCGCTGCGAAACCAGCGTACGAGCAGGCGGTGATGTCGGACCGACGGCAAAACACGGAGCGCAGCATCGGCGATCGCCGTCCTTCCGTCTCGGCGATCCCGTATCGCGAGGCTTCCTGCGGCAAGATCTCCTGCCTCCTGAGCGAGCCCGAGCGGATGGCGCTGGCGCGCATCGCCTCGAGGGTCCGCTTCAGCCGCGGTGCCCAGATCTATTTGCAGGGAGAGCCGGCGCGGGCCGTGTACAACATCTCTTCCGGCGTCGTGCGCACGACCAGAACAGCCGCCGACGGCTCGCGTTCAGTGGTCGCCTTCCTTTTCCCCGATGATCTCTTCGGCCTCGCCGCGGAAGGTGCCTATGTCAACGGCGCGGCGGCGGTCACGGCCGTCGTCGCCTGGCGTCTGCCGGTCTCGGCGCTCGAGGCATTGCTACGTCGCGACCCGACTCTTGAATGGCACATTCTGGTGAAGCTGTGCCATGAGCTTCGCGAGGCGCAACAGCGCGCCCTCATTCTCGCCCGCCACCGTGCGCTCGTCCGGCTCGCGATGTTCGTTCTGATGCTTGCCCGGTGGCAGGAAGCC
>JAJPIH010000030.1 GCA_021324875.1 Alphaproteobacteria bacterium | reverse complement strand
GAGAAGCATGGCGCCACGCTGACCCGCCTGGGGGTCGATCCCGACAACGGCCTGGCTGACATGCTGGCCCGGATCGAGACGTTGCCGGCGGCCGAAAAGGCGGCGATCAAGGCCGACATCCAGGCGGTCTACGCGAAGCGGCCCGGCCTCGCGATGGTCAATTCGGACCGCGGCATTACCAATCTGCACGTGCCGAGCGACGTCATCATCGATGCATCGATGCCGGCGATGATTCGCGAAGGCGGGCGCATGTGGGGTCCCGACGGGCAGCTGCACGAGGTGATCGCCGCCATCCCCGATCGGTGCTACGCGACGCTGTACCAGGCCGTCATCGACGATTGCAAGGCGCATGGCGCCTTCGACCCGAAGACGATGGGCTCGGTGCCCAATGTCGGCCTGATGGCGCAGCAAGCCGAGGAATACGGCTCGCACGACAAGACCTTCGAGGTCGCCGCCAGCGGAACGGTGCGCGTGGTCACCGATGACGGCACGGTTCTGCTGTCACGGCCGGTCGAGGCCGGCGACATCTTTCGGATGTGCCAGACCAAGGACGCGGCGATCCAGGACTGGGTCAAACTCGGGGTGCGGCGTGCGCGCCTGACCAATACGCCCGCGGTGTTCTGGCTCGACGGCAAACGCGCACATGACGCGCAGCTGATCGCCAAGGTCGAGAAATATCTGAAAAACGAGGACACTTCGGGTCTCGACCTGCGCATCCTAGCGCCGGTCGAGGCGATGAAATTCTCGCTCGACCGTATCCGCAAGGGGCTCGACACGATCTCGGTCACAGGCAATGTGTTGCGCGACTATTTGACCGATCTATTCCCGATCATGGAGCTGGGCACCTCGGCCAAGATGCTGTCGATCGTGCCGCTGCTGGCGGGCGGCGGGTTGTTCGAGACCGGGGCCGGCGGGTCGGCGCCCAGGCATGTCGAGCAATTCCAGAAGGAAGGCTATCTGCGCTGGGATTCGCTGGGCGAGTTCCTGGCGCTCGGCGCTTCGCTGGAACATCTGGCGCAGACCAGCGGGAACAAGGACGTGCAGGTTTTGGCCGAGACGCTCGACGAGGCCAACGGCAAGATCCTTGAGTACAACCGCTCGCCGGCGCGAAAGCTTGGCGAACTGGATAATCGCGGCAGCCATTTCTACCTGGCGCTCTATTGGGCGCAGGCGCTGGCCCGGCAGAACAAAAGCCCGGCACTGGCCGGCCGCTTCAAACCGCTGGCGGAGACGCTGGCGGCGAACGAGGCCAAGATCAATGCCGAGCTGATCGCCGCGCAGGGCAAGCCGGTGGATCTTGGCGGTTATTATCTGCCCGATCCGGCCAAGGCCTCGGCGGCGATGCGGCCGAGTGCAACGCTGAACGCGGCACTTGCCGCTCTCTGAGGCGCCGCCGGTCGAGGCTCGGCACGAGAGCCGGCGGAAGGCGAACGGGCCGGGCCGGCCTGACCAACCAAGAAGGAGGAGGCGCGATGCGGTTGAGCATCCTTGACGACTATCAGGGGGTGGCGCTCAGCATGGCGGATTGGTCGCCGGTCGAGGCGCGCGGGGTCGAGATCGTCGTCGAACGTCAGCCGTTTGCCGATCAAGACGCCGCCGCCCGGGCCCTCGCGCAATCCGACATCGTCGCGGCGATGCGCGAACGCACGCCGTTCCCGCGCAGCCTGGTCGAACGGCTGCCGGCGCTCAAGCTTCTGATCACGACCGGCATGCGCAACGCCTCGTTCGACATGGCGGCGCTGCGCGAGCGCGGGGTGACGGTGTGCGGTACCGAGGGGGGCGGCCTCGACACCGCCGAATTGACCTGGGGCCTGATCCTCGGCGCGGTGCGGCGCATCGCCGAGGATCACCGTGCGATGCGCGAAGGGCTGTGGCAGACGCGCATCGGCAACCGCATCGCCGACAAGACGCTGGGCGTTTTGGGGCTGGGACGGCTCGGGGCGGCGGTGGCCCGGGTCGGGCTGGCCTTTGACATGAAAGTCATCGCCTGGAGCCAAAACCTGACCCGCGAGCGCTGCGCCGAGGTGGGCGTCGAATATGTCGACAAGGAGACGCTGTTCCGCCGCGCCGATATTCTCAGCGTCCACCTTGTGCTGAGCCCGCGCAGCCGTGGGCTGGTCGGCCGTGACGACATCGCCCGGATGAAGCCGACGGCCGTGCTGGTCAACACCTCGCGTGGTCCGATCGTCGATGTCGCGGCGGTCATCGACGCCCTCGCGCATGGCCGGCTCGGCTATGCCGCGTTCGATGTCTACGACCAGAAGCCGCTGCCGGCCGACCATCCGCTGCGCCGCGCGCCAAACGTGCTGCTGACCCCGCATATCGGCTATGTGACCGAAGAGAACTACCGGAGCTCCTACCCGCGGATCGTCGAAAACATCGTGGCCTTTCTCGATCACAAGCCGATCCGGGTGATTTGAGCGACGCCGGCGCCGGGTAGCTAACATGAGCGGTCCAGTCTTGCTTCGGCCCTCGCAAGAGGGCGATGTCGCGGCGATCACCGCGATCTATCGCTACCATGTCCTGCACGGGCTCGCCTCGTTCGAGGAGGAGCCGCCGGCCAGCGACGAAATCGCCCGCCGCCGGCGCGAGGTCGTGGCCCGCGGCCTGCCCTACCTGGTCGCCGAGCGCGGCGGACGGGTATTGGGCTATTGCTATGCAAGCCTGTATCGCACCCGCTCGGCTTATCGCTATACGGTCGAGGATTCGATCTATATCGACAATGACGAGCGCGGTCGCGGCCTCGGCCGGATGCTGCTGTCCGAGCTGATCGCCCAATGCACCGCGCAGGGCTATCGCCAGATGGTGGCGGTGATCGGCGGCAGCGAGCAATGGCCGTCAATCGGGCTGCACCGCGCGCTTGGTTTTGCCGATGTCGGCACCTTGCGGGCGGTCGGCTTCAAGTTTGGCGGCTGGGTCGATACCGTCTTGATGCAGCGCGCGCTGGGGCCCGGTGCGACCACCCCGGCGCAAACGACAGGAGCGCCCTATGGCTGACGCTTTCGCCGATCCGGCCCGGATCACCGGTTATCACGCCCATATCTACTATGACCACGCCACCCGCGCCACGGCCGAGCGGCTGCGGCGGGGCATTGCCGAGCGGTTTGCCGCGGCGCAACTCGGCAATTGGCACGATGAGCCGGTCGGCCCGCATCCGGCCTCGATGTATCAGGTGGCGTTTGCCGCCGCCGACTTTGCGCAGCTGGTGCCGTGGCTGATGCTGAACCGCGACGGCCTCGACGTGCTCGTTCACCCGCGCTCGGGTGACAGTGTGGCCGACCATACGCGATTTGCGTTGTGGCTCGGCCACCCGTTGGAATTGCGGATCGATGTGCTGCGCCGGTCCTGAGACCGGCGAGCCGCGGTTATAATCGGCCGATCAATAGCAGAACGATCACGATCACCAGCAACAGGCCCACCCCGCCGCTTGGGTAATATCCCCAACCGGTGCTGTAGCCCCATGTCGGCAATGCGCCGATCAGCAACAAAATCAGGATGATTAGGAGGATTGTGCCGAGCATGTTCGCCTGGAAGAAGGTTGCATCAATAGCGAAACCGCGAAGCTCGTGTAAGGTTACCCCGTCGGATGCAATCTTCGCGACGTGCTCGACTTTGAGGTAATCGTCGCCAACGCTCCTTGCCGCGCCCACCCCGCCGCGTCCGCTCGGCCGCAACGGCTTCCCGCGCAGCCGGAGGCGTGGGAATGCGGGTCTGAGCCGGCCGATCACGACCCGACCGGCCGGGCCAACGATCAGGCTGCGCCGATGGCGCCGGCGGCGGTCAGGCGCGCATCGCTCCGCGCCATTGCCGCACCGGACCGCAATCGACATGGACAAAGCCGGAGCGTGGATAATAGCCGACGCCGCCGCCGCGCAGGCTCAACGCGGCATCGCGGATCTGTTAGGTGGTCCGTCCTTCGCACCGCAAATCGATCGCCATGCCCTTGATATGAAAGCTGTGCTTGGCGACGCCCACATTTTCACGATAGAGCCGGGCATTGGTGGTCGGCGAGCGATAGCCGCACACCACCAGAAACGGCTCGCTGGTGTCGAGACGGCTGCGCAGCATGCCCAGCAGATCGAGCACGCCGGCGTTCATCGGCCTGATTTCGTCGGTGTCGTGGTCGCGCAGGATCCAGTTGATGTCGCGCACCGCCTCGCGAATGTAATGGCCGTCCGCCCAATAGACGGTGCGCAGCCATTCGCCGGTATGGACATTGTAAAGCGACACCGACCGTGGCGCATAGGAAACGGCGTCAGCCGGCTTGACAAGACCAGCCGCGGCAATGCCGACGGCACCGCCAAGCAGCCGTCGCCGGCTGAGCAGAGCAGATGCTGACAATGGTGACTCCCCCCAAATTCCCCGGGAGGGGCCTTAGCATCCGAATCTCCGTTGAACAACCCCGATCGGGCAGAAACTTGTGGGTTAATCGCCGATTGTTGTCGATTTCTGCGCGATGGTTGAAACACCCTGGTCGTGTTTCGCCTTAGTGGCGGATTGCACCGCCGATTTTTGCGCCATAGCGCCCCGATGGGCGCGGCTCAGATAGGCCCAGATCTCGCCATCGCGGTCATAAGGGTCGCCGCGAAACGCCACCGAACCGTCCGATTCGGGAATCGCGGTGCGATAGACGATAAAGACCGGGATCGGGCGCGGCAGCTTGCGACGATGGGTACGGTCGGTGTCGATGTTCTGATCGATTGTTTCGCGACCGACCCCGAGCAGCATGGCCGCCAGCTCACGCGGGTTTTGCACCCGCACGCAGCCGTGGCTCATCATTCGCTCGGCCGCGGAAAAGCGCCATTTCTCCGGAGTGTCGTGAAGATAGACGTCAAACGCGTCGTCCATCTCGAATTTGAGCCGTCCCAAGGCGCTGTGCGGCCCGGCCTCCTGCTGGATCGACATCGGGCCGCGCCAACGCATGAAATGTTCGGCGAGGTAATGACGGTTCACCGCCAGTTTCGGCAGGATCTCCTTTCTGACAATCGACGGCGGGATGTTCCACGGCGGATTGAACAGCACGTCCTTGATGATCGATTGCAGCTCCGGGGTCTGTTTGTCGAACTCGCCGACAACAACCCGCGTGGTAAAGACCGGGACATTGTCGCGGAACAATTGCAGCTGTTCCGACGCCGTATCGACCACCAGCCGGTCGGGCGGCAGCTCGCGCGGCAGCCAGCGCAGCCGCTCGAGGTTGACCGCGATCTGGCGGGCGCGCTGCAGCGCTTCGGCGACCCCGAGCCGCGGCACGGAAAGCCCGAATTCTGAAGCCGGTTCGCGGCCGGCGGCAACCGCGGCGGCGTCGAGATAGGCGCGGTAGGCGCGCTGCAGCGCCACATAATCGGGCGAGGCTGGCGCCAGCGCCTCGATCGTCGCGGCCGGGTCGGGTGCGGTCAGCGCGGCGCCGACGACCGCGATCACATCGACCG
>JAJPIH010000330.1 GCA_021324875.1 Alphaproteobacteria bacterium | reverse complement strand
GGGGCTGATCGGCGCCGACGGCAACGAATTGCCGGCTCGGCTTGAGGGCGAGAACGAAACGCCGGCAGGAACCCGCGTGCTGGCGGTGCGGGCCGAGCGCGAGCGCTTCCGGTTTGTCGACCTTCCGGCGCCGCCGGTGCCCTCGCTGCTGCGTGGCTTTTCAGCACCGGTCAAGCTCAAAGGCGTCCCGCTCGACCGCCTCAAATTTCTCGCGGTTCACGACCGCGAACCGTTCGCCCGCTGGGAAGCGGGTCAGGAGGTCGCAGTCCGCGTGCTCCTCGACCGTATTCAAAGCTTGCAGCGCGGTGCCGCACCGACAGCAATCGATCCCGACCTCGTCGCTGCGATGCGGCGGACCCTGGCTGGGGCCGAGGATGATCCCGCCTTCGCCGCCGAGGCGCTGATGCTACCGAGCGAAGCCTTTCTCGCCGACCGGATGGCGGTGGTCGATGTCGATGCGATTCATGCGGCGCGCGAGAGCGCGCGCGCCGAACTCGGTCATGCGCTGGCGAGCGAGTTCACCGCCGCCTATGAGGCGCTGCAAGACCCCGGCCCGTACCGCATCGACGGTGCCGCGATCGGTCGGCGCGCGTTGCGCAATACCGCGCTTGGCTATCTTGCCGCCGCCGATGCCGACCGCGGTGCGGCGCTGGCCAAGGCGCAGTTCGACGGTGCTGGTAACATGACCGACCTGTTGGCCGCACTGGCGGTGCTGGCTGATCTGGACCGGCCCCAACGGGCGGCGGCGCTGGCGCATTTCTTTGCGACCTGGTCGCACGATGCGCTCGTCACCGACAAATGGTTCAGCCTGCAGGCGCGCTCGTCCCTGCCCGAGACAGCAGCACGGGTGCGTGCTCTCACCGCCCATCCTGCCTATGACCGGATGAACCCGAACCGGGTCCGTGCCTTGGTTGGGGTGTTTTCGCAAGCCAACCAAGTGCGCTTTCACGACGCCAGCGGCGCGGGTTACGCGCTGCTCGCCGACGAGGTGATCGCGATCGACCCGAACAATCCGACGACGGCGGCGCGGCTGGTCCAGCCGCTCTGCGCCTGGCGGCGTCATGAGCCGGGCCGGCAGGCGCTGATGCAGCATCAGCTCGAACGCATCCTCGCGGTGCCCAATCTGAGTAAGAATACCTATGAGATGGTCGCCAAAAGTCTCGCCTGACTGGGAGCCGCGCGGCCTATCCGCCTTCGGTTGGGTGGCGACTTTCACCGCGGCATGGCCGGAGCAGTCTGGCGCTTGAGGGCGCGGGCGGACGGCGGCTGGTGCCACCGCCGAGCCGAGCGGCAATTTTCTGATCCAAGCTAGATGGCTCCGCCGCGCTGCCGCGCGACCCACCCGTCGCCGATTTTGCGGTAGCGCTTCTTCACCGCAGCCCAGGCGACGCGAAAGGCAATCTCCTCCCGGCGAGATGGTCCGTGGTCGGCATAGGATTGCCAGGCGGCGTTGAACGCCGCGCGAAAGATTTCCTGAGCGTGCGGCGGCAAGTGGCGGACGGCGGGCGGCAGATCTTCGATCGTGGCGTAGGGCATTGTGCGGCCTCGGGCTGATCGGCAAACACGGCAACATCCGATTTCGCGTTGCCGCCGGCATTGACCTGGAGCAGATCGCCAAGAGGAGGGCCGCAGCTCGGTCGGACGGCAACGCGGCCCGATCGAACGGAATGCAATTGCCAATCGCCGACGGTCGGGAACTCAATCGCCAATAGCATTGTTCTTATGGCCGTAAAATCGAAATCGTCAACCATCCATATGGAGGTAACGATGAAGAACTTTGTCCGAAATATGGCATTGGGTGCCGCATCTATGCTTGCCATTAGCGGCGCGTTTTCTGCTTCTGCCTTTGCCTCAGCCGCAAACAGCCCGAACGATGCGGCGAAATTGTGTCCATCATGGCAATCCTCTGTTGCTCCGAAGGCGAGCGACCTGCTCCGCCGAGACGATATTCGTTGGGCGCAAACCGAGCTGCGGTTCCGAGGTCTTTACAACGGTCCGCTCGACGGCGTGCTTGGTCCGGCGACAGAACACGCGCTGGCGCGCTTCCAGCACAACCGCGGCCTCGAGCGGACGGCCGCGCTTGATGCCAAGACCTGGGCGGCGCTGACCGGCGAGCCGGACAATGCCGAGGGATCGAGCTTGCCGCCAAGCGGCGGAGCGACCAATTCGTCCAGGGCGAGCGCGCTTGGCCGATAGCGGCGGCCTCGCCCATCGGTGAGTGCAGGCGGGCGAACGGCGCGGCCGCGGCGGTCCCGCTTGTCTGTGTTGTGCTCCAGAAGTGATGTTGCTTTTGCGGCCTACCAGGTGACAAACATCGCGGCGACGGCGGCGGCCATGGCCGCGGTCGTGAGCCATCCCATCGCCGCCGAGCCCGGCGGGATCACAAACGCTCCCATCACGCGCGGCCGCCGGGCCATGACCATGATCACCACCATCAGCGGCACCGCCACAACGCCGTTGATCACGGCCGCCCAGAACAAGGCTTTGATCGGGTCGATATCGGCGAAGTTGATCAAGACGCCGACCAGCGTCGCAACCACAATCGTGCCGTAAAACGCCCTTGCGTCCTTTGGCTTGCGCCGCAGCCCGGTCGGCCAGCCGAGCGCCTCGCCCAGGGCGTAGGCCGCCGAACCCGCCAGGACCGGCACGGCCAACAAGCCGACGCCGATGATCCCGGCGGCAAACACGGCAAAGGTGAACTCGCCGGCAATCGGGCGCAGCGCCTCGGCAGCCGCGGCCGAGGTGGCAATGTCGGTGATCCCGTGCGCGTTCAAGGTCGCAGCCGTCGTGATGATGATGAACAGACTGATCAGGTTGGAGAAGCCCATGCCGAGATAGGTGTCGACCCGGATCCGGCCGAGCTGGACCGGAGCCTCGTCCGGGGCCTCGCGCAGCGGATGCGCGGCGGGGTCGAGCGCCTCGTCCTCGGCCTCTTCGGAGGATTGCCAGAAAAAGCAATACGGAGTGATCGTGGTGCCGAGCACGGCGACCAAGGCGACGAGATAATCCTTGTTCCACAGCAGGCTCGGGATGAGCGTGCTTTTGATCACGGTTGTCCATGGCACCGGCACCGCCAGCGCGGTGGCGACATAGGCAAACAGGGACAACGTCGTCCATTTCAGCACACGGACGTAATCTTCATAGCGCGAGAAGATTTCGAGGAGCGCGCAAACCAGCGCGAAAAACACGACGTAGAGCCGCGCCGGGCCGGGCAGCAGCAAGTGCAGCGCCGCGCCCATCGCGCCGAGATCGGCGCCGAGATTGATGGTGTTCGCGACGAGCAGCAGCGTCACGATCGCGCGCAGCAACACAGGCGGGTAATGCGCGCGGATGTTGCCGGCAATCCCTTCGCCGGTAACCCGGCCGATCCGCGCACTGATCTCCTGTATCACCGCCATCAACGGCCAGGTGGCCAGCATCACCCAGCACATCGCGTAACCGAACTGGGCGCCGACCTGCGAATAGGTCGCGATGCCGCTGGGATCGTCGTCGGAAGCGCCGGTGATCAGGCCGGGGCCGAGGATCGCGAGCCAGCCGCGCAGGCGCGGCCGCCGCGGCCGCCAATGATGCGCAATTCGCGCGGCCCGGGTCGCGACCCGACCGTGCCGGTGTCTCGGAAGTGACCGGGTGCGAGCCGCGTCAGTCAATCGCCGCTCGCTTTGGGGCGACACGGCCGACAGACCCGGTGATCACCCGCTTGGCGCGTCCAATTTGCGCCGCCGCCGCGCCGGAAAACCCGAGAATGGCTGCGGCCCCGTTGTGCGGCGCAAGCGGGTCACGCGGCGTCGCCGCCGGGGGCGTCACGACCGCGGCCCTGTGGAAACATCGTCTGCGGGCGCACGGCACTGGCACGGCCGAGCCGGCCGGGCGCTTTCAGATGACGCCGCGGGCCCGCCAATCGGCGATCTTGTCGTCGCGGTAACCGAGCCCGCGCAGAATGTCGTCGGTGTGCTCGCCGAGTTCGGGGGTCGGCCGCAGCTTTTTCGGCTCCGGCGTGCGGGTCATGTTGATCGCCTGGCCGACCGCCTTTAGCGCTCCCAGTCGTGGATGGTCGATCGGCCGCGCCATTTCGAGATGCTGCACCTGCGGGTCGGCGAAGGTCTGGTCGATCGTATAGATCGGCCCGCACGGAACACCGACCTCGTTCATCAATTCGATCCAATAGGCCGAAGGCCGCTTGCGGGTGATCGCGGCAATCCTCTCGTTGAGCGCCTTGCGATTTTTCGAGCGGGCGGGGCCGGTCGCGTAATCGGGGTCGTCGAGCAGCGCCATCGCGTCGGCCGCTTCACAAAACCGGCGGAACATATGGTCGCCCGAAGCGGCGATGTTGATCTGGCCGTCCGCGGTGGGGAATACGCCGGTCGGAATGCCGGTCGGATGGTCGTTGCCCGCCTGTTTGGCGACTTCGCCGGCCATCAGCCAGCGCGAGCCCTGGAAGTCGAGCATGAAGATTTGCGCTTCGAGCAGCGAGGTGTGCACCCATTGTCCCGAGCCCGAGCTCTCGCGCTCGATCAGCGCCATCAGGATGCCCTGGGCGAGCAGGATGCCGGCGCACAGATCGTCGATCGGGATGCCGACGCGCACCGGTCCCTGACCCGGCAAGCCGGTAATCGACATCAGCC
>JAJPIH010000318.1 GCA_021324875.1 Alphaproteobacteria bacterium | reverse complement strand
GCAAGAACCGGCCGACATCGGCGTCTTCGGTGTTGCGCCAGAACTGCCAGTATTCGTAGGGCGAGAGCCGCTCGGCGTTGAGCCACACCGCACCCTGCGCGGTTTTGCCCATTTTGTCGCCCGATGCCGTGGTCAGCAGCGGGGTGGTGAGCCCGAACAGGCTGCGCGCGTCCATGCGGCGGGCCAATTCGACCCCGCCGACAATATTGCCCCACTGGTCGGAGCCGCCGATCTGCAGCTCGCAATCGTAGCGCCGCGCCAGCTCGACAAAATCGTAGGCTTGCAGGATCGGGTAGTTGAATTCGAGAAAGCTCAGCGGCTGTTCGCGCTCAAGCCGCAAACGCACGCTGTCCTGGGTCAGCATCCGGTTGACCGAGAAATGACGACCGACATCGCGCAGCAGCGGAATATAGCGCAGTTCGTCGAGCCAGTCGGCATTGTTGACCATGACCGCGTCACCGGGTCCCTCGCCAAAGGTGAGAAACTTGGCGAAGACCTTGCGGATACCGGCCATATTGCGCGCGATCTCGGCGTCATCCAGCAGCGGCCGCGCCGCGTCGCGAAACGACGGGTCGCCGATCCGCGTCGTACCGCCGCCCATCAACACGATTGGCCGGTGACCGCAGCGCTGAAACAGGCGCAGCAGCATGATCGATACCAGGCTGCCGACATGCAGGCTGTCGGCGGTGCAGTCATAGCCGACATAAGCCGTCATCCGCGCCTCGGCCAGTCGCTTGTCGAGCCCGTCGAGATCGGTGCATTGGTGGACAAAACCGCGCTCGGTGGCAGCGGAGAGAAAGGAAGAGCGAGAGGTCAACATGATCGCGTCATCTAACACAGGCCCGCCGCCAGAGCCACTTCGCCGCCATAGGCGTGCGGGCGTCTCCGCCGGTGCGGCGCATAGGGAGCGGGTGTGGCGCGTGCTCGGGCTGATGAGCGGCACCTCGCTCGACGGCGTCGACATCGCCCAGATCGAGACCGACGGCGTTGCGCATGTCGTCCGCGGACCGGCGATGACAATCCCCTACCCCGATGATTTTCGCGAGCGGTTGCGCGGTGTGCTCGGCGGCCGGGGCCCGGTGGCCGCGGTCGAAGCCGAGTTCACCCGGCTGCATGGCGACGCGGTCGCGGCCTTTCTCGCCCACTTCACGATGCCACCACCCGAGCTCGTCGGCATGCACGGCCACACGATCCTGCATCGCCCGGCTGAGCGGCGCACCTGGCAATTGGGCGACGGCGCGGCCCTTGCCCGCAGGCTCGGTTGCGATGTCGTGGCCGATTTTCGTTCTGCCGATGTCGCGGAGGGCGGTGAAGGAGCCCCGTTGGCGCCGCTCTATCATGCCGCCCTCGCCGCGGCGTTGGCGAAACCGGTGGCGGTCCTCAATCTCGGCGGTGTCGGCAACGTCACCTGGATCAGCGCCGGCCGACCCGGTGACCCCAATCTGCCCGACGTCTTGGCCTTCGACACTGGTCCCGGCAATGCGCTGATCGATGACTGGGTACGCCGTCATACCGGTGCGGCTGCCGATTTCGGCGGCGTGTTGGCGCTCGCCGGGCGGGTTTCGCCGCCGCATGTGGAGCGGTTTCTCGGGCACCGCTTTTTTGCGCGCCGGCCTCCCCAATCGCTCGATCGCGATGATTTTCGCGATGCCATGCCTCACGGCCTGGCGCTCGCCGACGGTGCGGCGACCCTGACCGAGATGACCGCGGCTGCGGTCGCCGCCGCCTGCGCGCATTTTCCGACGCCCCCGCGCGAATGGTTGGTCACCGGCGGCGGCCGCCATAATCCGGCAATGATGGCCGCCCTCGCCCGACGTCTCCAAGCACCCGTGCGGCCTGTCGAGGCGGCCGGCTGGGACGGCGATGCGCTTGAAGCGCAGGCTTTCGCCTATCTTGCCGTGCGCTCGATCCGGGGCCTGCCGTTGAGCCTGCCGCTGACGACCGGGGTTCCGCGGCCGATGCCGGGTGGCCGTCTGTTCCGCGCCGGTTGAGGTTACTGCGCCGGCGCCAGTTGCGCTGTCTGCGCCCGGACAAATGCCGGCATCACCTCCTTGCCAAAGCGCTCGAGCTGTTCGAGGCACACCGATTTCGGCACGCCCACGCTCAGACTGACCGAGACCCGATCGAGACCGGGATAGCGCTTTTCGAGGCTCTTGAGATGTTCGATGATCTGCTCGGGCGAACCGCACAGAAAACCGCCATTGGCGATCGCATCTTCGATGCGCGGCAATTTGGCGTGTGGCGCGCGCCGGGGATCGCGCATGATCTCGATCTGCTCATCGGTCAACGCCCGCACCAGCCGCAACTCGCCAAACATCTTCATGTTTTCTTCATAATATTTCGCGGCCTCGCGAATGCCTTGCTCGCGGCTGTCGGCGATGTAGAAATGAAAGCCGAAGCACAGCCGTTCGCCCAGCTCAAGCGGCTTGCCGATCTTGGCGTGCGCCTCGTTCCAGGCGAGCACGGTGCGGTGCATCGTCCCGCCTTCGGCCGAGCCGCCGCCGATCAGCCCCTTGAACCCATGCCGGGCCATGAAGTCGAGCGCCCGCTCAGTGCCGCCCTGGATCGGCTGCCAGCATTCGACTGGGCGCCGCAACGGCCGCGGCACCAGGCTGAGTTCTTCGAGGGTATAGCCGCGATATGGCACCCGCGGCGGCAAGGTATAGTGCTTTCCTCGATGGGAGAATGATTCGTTGTCGAACGCTTTGAAAATGATCTCAACCTGTTCTTCGAAAAGTTCGCGGTTGGCCGGCTGGTCGGGCAGCGGTGCGCCGAAGGTCTCCACCTCGCGCGTGTGGTAGCCGCGCCCGACCCCAAACACGATGCGCCCGCCACTCAAAATGTCAGCCGTGGCGTAATCCTCGGCGAGACGGAGCGGATGCCACATCGGCGTGATGTTGAAGCCGCAACCAAAACGCAGGCGCTGTGTCAGATGCACCAGATGCAGTGCGGTCATCAGCACGTTCGGGATGCACTCGTAGCCTTCGTGCTGAAAATGGTGCTCGGCCATCCAGAAGGTGTCGTAGCCAAGCCGGTCCATCAACCGCGCCATGGCCTCCGCTTTGTCGAACACACTGGCCAAGTGTTCGTTCGGAAAGCGGCGGTCATTCACCGGGACGCCGCCATTGTCCATGTCGATATGGCCGGCAAACAGGCTGTCGAATTTTGTGATCATGCCGGGTCTCCACGGTTGTGGCCGCCGATGGCGCGCTCGCGATTGTAACCCGCCCCCCTTGGCTGGCAACCATTGCCCGTCGCCTGTCGTTGGCCGGCCGGCCACCCGTCATTGCCGGGGCCGCGGCCGCCCGCTATCCTGCGCCTGAACGGAGGCGCCAGACCCGGAAAGATGCACGGACCGCGCTGGATCGGACTGATGGCGGCGGTTGGCGGCGTTCTGCTCGCCGCCGCGGGCGAACCGGCCGCCCAGTCTTCCGCCCCCGTTACCGCCGAAACCGGCGAGATCGGCCGGGTCGAGACCGGCATCGAGCGCTACGACCATGCGCTCGGTGTCGTGACCGGGCTGCGCCGCCCGAGCGGCGCCGAAACCGAATGCTATGGGATCTGCTTTTATGCGAGCAGCAGCCGCGCGGTCGGCTGGCGCTGCGCCCCCCAGGAAAATTGCCAGCTCCATTGCGCCGTCAACCCGCCGGTCGGCGGCTGCCGCTGAGCGGCGTCGGTGCTTCGGGGCGCGCGGCGCCGCCCGTCACACGGCCAAAGGCGCGGCGCTATGGCGATGGAACGCATTGCAGGCTGACCGAGGCGATCCCTGCCGCAACGTTGAGGCCGGTCGTGCCTTCGATGCTGACCGGCTGCAGCGAGACCGCGTTGTTGTTGCCGCCGACCAGCACATTCGCGCCGACCCCGACACCGGCGGTGGCCTGTGCCGTCGCGCCGCCAAAATTGCCGGCGAGCGCACACGGCGCCGGCGTTGCGGTCGGGGCGAATACGGTCCACACCAGGACCCCGCCCTGGATATAGCCGATATCGACCCCGAACCGGTTGATGGTGCCGGTATAATGCTCGACATGCCCGCCCGCGCCCGAGAATGTGCAATTGAGCGAACGCGACGACCCGAACACAAATCCAAACCCGCTCGACACGTTGCAACTGAGAAAGCCGGCTTTGACCCCTTGCGCATGCGCCGGTCCTGCCAGCCCAAGGCCAAACACGACCACCAGCACACCGGCTGCACCGGCCAGAAATCTGTGCATCTCAAGACACTCCGCTATAAGTGAAACCGGCCACTCGAAAAGCGCATTGCGTTCACGCATTGGCTACAGGAGTGGTTCCATTTTTTGTGCGAAAAGTTCATTCCGACCACGATTTTTGCACGCCAAGTTCATTTTGCTGTCCATCACCTGTTGCGGGTCAGTGTCAGCGCCCGTCAATCGGGCGGCCCGTCAATAAAGAGTGAACCAAATCACCGCCGCCGGCGTTTACCCGCGAACCATCCGTTCGAGGCGAGATGGCCCCACGGCCTCGCAGACGCGCGCCCGGCGAGCGGCGCGCACCCTTGGTAGGATCGGAAGGCGAGCCCCGACTGGTGGCGCGGCGCGGCGCGGCGACCGGGCCACGAACGCAAATTAAGCACTCGCGTCCGCGGCGATTTTTTGGAACAATCGGGCTCCGCGGTCGCGACCGGGCCGCGAACCGACTCGACAGGAAACCGACTTGATCAGAGACAGGAATTTTCGTCAGCCGCGTCGTCGCGACTTCGACGATGACGGGTACGAACCGCATATGCGGGAGTATGGCGGTCCGCCGCGCTATACCCCGCCGCGGTTCGAAGCCCCTTCCGGCCCGCCGGTGCGCGCCGTGGTGAAATGGTTCAAGCCCGAAAGGGGATTTGGGTTTGTCGAATTGTCTGACGGTTCGGGCGACGCGTTTTTGCACGCCAGTGTCCTCGAACGTAACGGCATCGCCGGGGTTCAGCCGGGAGAAACGCTGGAAATCCGGGTAGCGCCCGGGCAAAAGGGTCCGCAAGTCACCGAAATCCTCAGTGTCGACACCAGCACCGCGACCCCGCCAGCAGCGCGGCGTTCGGCCTATCCGGGGGCGGCGCGGCAGGGTCTGGAAGCTGCCGCGGTCGAGGAGACCGGCACCGTCAAGTGGTTCAACGCCCAGAAGGGGTTCGGCTTTATCGTGCGCGAAGGCGGCGGCAAAGACGCATTCATCCACGCCTCGGTGCTGGAGCGTTCGGGCATCGACACGTTGAGCGAAGGCCAGCGCGTGCTGATCGACATCGCCGAAGGCCGCAAGGGTCCGGAAGCCGTGAGGGTGCGGCTGGCCTGAGCCCGGCCCGTCTGCCGCGACCGAAGGAGGGGGCATGGAGTTCGGCGCGGCGATGTTTTTTACCGATTATTCGATGAGCCCGGCCGCACTCGGCCGGGCCCTTGAGGCGCGCGGTTTCGAATCGGTATGGGCGCCCGAGCATTCGCATATTCCCAGCTCGCGCGCGACGCCCTTCCCGCAAGGCGGCGAGCTGCCGCGGCAGTATTACGAGGTCATGGATCCGTTTGTCAGCCTGACCGCGGCCGCGGCGGCGACCAAGCAGTTGCGCATTGCCACCGGTGTGTGCCTTGTCGCACAGCGTGATCCGATCCAGACCGCGAAGCTCGTCGCCTCAATTGACCGGATCTCGGGCGGACGCTTTCTGTTTGGCGTCGGCGGCGGGTGGAACGCCGAGGAGATGGCCGACCACGGCACCCCCTTTGCCGCCCGCTTTGCGCTGATGCGCGAGCGGATCGCGGCGATGAAAGCAATCTGGACCGAGGATGAGCCCGAATATCACGGCGAACTGGTCGCGTTTGCCAAGATGAAGAGCGGGCCAAAGCCGTTGCAAAAGCCGCACCCGCCGGTGATTGTCGGCGGCGCGTTCCCCTATGCGGCGCGGCGCGCGCTGCGCTACGGGGATGGCTGGGTTCCACACGCCGCGCGGCCACAATATCCCGATGTGACCGCGTTCATGCCGCAGTTTCGAGAAATGGCCGCTGCGGCCGGGCGCAGCCTTGCCGAGGTCCCGGTTACCGTCTTTGGCGTCGCCGAAGATCGCGACCTTCTGGCGCGCTATCGCGACCGCGGCATTGCACGGGTCGTCGTCAGCCTGCCGGCGGCGACAGCCGAGGAGGTGCTGCCGATCCTCGACCGCTGGGCAGAATTGATCCGCCGCATCGGTTGATCGGCTTACTCACCGACGGCTGCTGCATTTGAAGAGCGAGGTGTGCGGGGCGAGCCTCACCGCCCGCCGACCACGGCACTTTCCAGGCGGCAGACCGATCAATGCGATGGCGGGGCGCCGCCCCTCTCTGGCGACAACGCGCGACAGACGGCGAGGCGCGCGTGGAAATGCCGATGCGCCCTTGCCGTCAGCCGACGCTGCGGTCGAGCAGCTCGATGTGAACATTCTGCGGGCCGCGCAAAAACGCGATGCGCACGCCCGGACGGATGGTCTTGGGCTCGACCGTGAATTCAGCGCCCTTCGCCTTGAGCTCCGTCACCACCGCGTCAATCCCCTCGACCCGGAGACCAATATGCTCGAGACCCAGATAAGGCGGCTCGGGCGGTGCCGCGACCGCATTTGCCTCGGGTACCTGGGCGATGAACACGCTGACCCCGCCGAGATTGAGGTCGATGCGCGGGCGGCCGTCCGACTGGATTGAGCGAATGATTTCGGCGCCGAACATGCGTTCATACCAGCGCGCGGTTTCCTCGGCGTCGGGGCTGCGCAGATGGATGTGGTCGTATACGAATTTCGCCATTGCCCCCTTCCCTCCTCAAGTATCCGCCGGCGG
>JAJPIH010000243.1 GCA_021324875.1 Alphaproteobacteria bacterium | reverse complement strand
CAGCCGTGTGATGATGTCGGACGGGTATTGTTCAGCACTGGCCCTGAAAGCAAAGGGATTGAGACCCGATAGAGCGGCTCGTTGAGCTCGACCGCGGCCGTCCAGCACTGGCCCTGAAAGCAAAGGGATTGAGACGGCCGGCGGGTTTAAACACTCGCCGACCTTTGAAGTTCAGCACTGGCCCTGAAAGCAAAGGGATTGAGACGTGACCATGGCCTTCTCGTCCTCATGCTCGCCGGTGTTCAGCACCGGCCCTGAAAGCAAAAGTGGCAGGCACCCGTTGGGCGATCTCGGGCGTGATAAGAGGAGGTCCGGGCGCGTTGTGTGCGGGACGCGGCAGACGAGGTGACGGGTTGGCGGCATGCCAAATGTAAATCGACGACAAATCGACGGTGGCGCGACGTTTTTCGCGCGCTTTGCCAGCGATGCCGGCCAGCAGGCGGTCGCGCTGGCGTTGGCGAAGCCGTCATCGCGCCGGCTCGCCGTGCACGGGTGGGTCGGGCCCGCAATGGACTCTTGCCCGCAATTCGCCTAAATGGAGCAAGCGGCGATGGAGTCCGCCCCAACCGCCACGATGGCTGACGACTCCTACAATTGACCGGCGCGCTCCGGCGCGCGCGGGCGATATGTAGGAAGGAGCCGTCGCCAAATGCCTGGGATCGCCGCCGTGGTTACTTGCGACAGCAGCGCAAGGCGCGGCAGTCGCGTGTTCGATGAGCGCGAGTGCCTCGTCGGCCTTGCCGGCAATGTCTCGGGCGATCGCGCTGCACTTGCCGTTCTGTGCGCCCGCCTCGTCGCGGAATGCGTCAGTGTCGCCGTCCTCGGCCAGTTCAAGCGAGGGAAGAGCAGTCTCCCGAACGCGCGTCCCGGCGTCCCGCTGCCGCCTACCAATGTCCTACCGCTGAGCGCGGTTCCTCGCTTCATCCGCTTGGCCGAGGCGCCCTCGATCCGCCTCACCTATCGGGACGGCCGCGTCGAGGGCGGGCGCGGCACGATCTCGAGCCGGCGCTTGCCGGGCTCTCCAACCTCTGCTTGTCGCATTTCCGCCTGCTCTCGGCGGCGATCGAGAAGCCCGAATTCCCCGCGGCGGTTCGCGTGCGAGGCAGCACCCCTCGGCCGGATCGCCGAAGGCTAAGCGCGGAGCGGTGGCGGATCGAAGGCGCGCTTTGCTATTGCGCCGCGATCCACCGGTTGTTCGCCGATCTCGGCGAGGCGGCGCCGCGCTCGCGCGGTTTGCGGGGGCTGCTTGATGATCTGCGCTCCTAGCCGCAATCGCCTGGGTTCACAGCGCTGCTCACGGATGCCGAGCGGGTCGAAGCCGAACTCGCCGCGATCTGCTATTGCCTGCGCATTCACGGCGGCGCTGTGACGGTCAGCCGCTATGAAGGCGAAGCCGATTACAGCGCCGAAATTGCAGCGACTTTCATCAAATTCCGTCAAGGCGATGTCAAGGATTACAGCTCAAAATTCTCCGAACTCGCCGGCATGAACCACATAGAGGCGCAGATCCTCGAGCGCGTGGCCCAACTGTTCCCGGATATCTTCCGCAAGCAGCATGCGTTCTGCCAAGATTACAAGGAATTCCGCGATCCCGTGATTAAAAGGTTTGATCGCGAGGTCTAGTTTTATCTCTGCTGTCTGCGCTATATCGGGCCGCTCAGGCGTGTCGGCCTGCCGTTCTGCCATCCGCGCCTGACACGGGAGAAAGACGCGCTCTACGGCGACAATGTGTTCGATCTGGCGCTCGCGCAACAGCTCGCGACAAAGGGCGAGGCTCCGGTCCTCAACGATTTCCGTGTCGACCGCCCGGAGCGGATGATCGTGGTTTCCGGTCCCAACCAGGGCGGGAAGACCACCTTCGCCCGCACTTTCGGGCAATTGCATTATCTGGCGCGCCTTGGCCTGCCGGTGCCGGGCGAGGCGGCGCGCCTCTTTCTTTGCGACCGCATTTTCATGCATTTCGAACGCGAGGAAAGGATCGAGGATCTGCGCGGCAAATTGATGGACGAGCTCCTGCGCATTCGCCGCATCCTCGAGGCGGCGCGCTGGCGCGCGCGACGACACGGTCTCCACCGCTCAACCCGATCCGGTTGTGACTGCACACCTGCGCGACAATCGCCTCTCGCCCCGCGTCCTTCGCACCACCGAGGAGATCGTCGATGGCGGTTGCGCTGCCTGGAATTGGCTGCTCGGCGAGACCGGCGGCATCGGTTTGCGCTACTCCTATCCCTGGCTCGCACGGGTTAGCGTTTAATCGGGTCGGGATAAGCTATGTTGATTGCCGCCGCTCCCAATCCATCCCGCCGGGATCGAACTCAGGCCGCAGCGCTGAGGGTGGGCATCCGCATTGCGCGCGTGCTTGGGCCGGCGGCGGCCTCCAATATCGGCGGCCGCATGGCGCGGACGATCGGCCCGTGGCTGCCGGTCTCCCGGGTCGCGCGGGCGAATCTGCGCCGCGCCTTGCCCGAACTGGATGCGCGCGCCCGCCGCCGGGTGCTTCTGGGCGTATGGGAGAATTTCGGCCGCACGGTCGCGGAGCTGCCCCATATCGGCTCGCGCAAGCGAACGGCAGACGGCCCCGGCTGGGAATGCGAGGACGACACCGAGCTTTGCGCTCTGCGAGACCATGGTGGTCCCGCGATCCTATTCTCCGGCCACCTGGCGAATTGGGAGATCGGTCTGCCGGTGGCAGCCTCGCTTGGCCTCGCGGTTTCATGGTTCTATCGGGCCGCATCTAATCCCGCGGCGGACGCAGCGATCCAAGACATGCGGCGCGAGGCGGCGGGGGCGGAAGTGCCGATGTTTGCCAAAGGCAGTGCCGGCGCACGCGCGGCGTTCGCGCATCTGCGACGAGGCGGCGTGCTCGGCATGCTTGTCGACCAGAAGCTGAACGAAGGCATTGCCGTGCCATTTTTCGGACGACCGGCGATGACCACGCCGGCTCTGGCGCAGTTTGCGATCCACTTCCGCTGCCCCGTCATCCCGGTGTATTCGGTGCGCCTCGGTCCGGCCCGGTTCCGTGTGATCTGCGAACCGCCGGTGGAATTGCCGGATACCAACGACCGTAGCGCCGACGTTTATGCGCTGACCCTGGCGATCAATGCGACACTCGAGCGATGGATTCGCGCGCGGCCCGAAGGCTGGTTGTGGCTCCATCGGCGCTGGTCGAAATTTGACTGCGCCTTCGCAACCGCAAGCGGCACAGCCGGCGCCGTTTCGAATGACTAATAAATACCGCCCGGGGAACGACCGTTGCTGCCGTGCCGGATTGGGGCGGCATGCTCAGAAATCGGTTGCGAGCGGGATCTACCCGGCGCCCGGCGGCCAGAAGATCTAGGCCGTTCAGTCGCGGACCGCAGGCCGTGAGCCGTCTGTGCGGCGATATAGGATGGCAAAATATGGCTCGTCCCGGACGAGCAAACCAGACGCGTGAAGCGACCGGCGCAAAGCCCCGCTACACCGCCCTGGAATTCTTCTCACCGTGCCGAGGGGTGAGTGCTCGGCAGCGAAAAGGGCCTAGCCATCTCTGGCTAAGCCCTTGGTTCTGTTGGTGGAGCCAACCGGGATCGAACCGGTGACCTCTACAATGCCATTGTAGCGCTCTCCCAGCTGAGCTATGGCCCCGTTTGTCGCCGCCGGGCGGCGCCCCAAACCGCTGCGGGCAAACTTAGAAAGGCGCCACCGCGCAGGCAAGGGAAAAACGCGCACCCCTGCACCGCGACGGCGCTCAGTGATCGTCCTCCTCGACGTTCTCGATCACCTCGGCCATATCGTCCTCGTCTTCGCCGAGTTCGGAGGCGTCCTCGAGCAACTCCTCGTCCTCCTCTTCGGCCTCCTCGAGCGGCAACGCCTCTTCTTCCTCGACCACGACCTCGGCGTCGTCCTCGACCTCGACATCGGTGTCGAGCTCCTCGGCGCCGACCGGTTCGAGTTCCTTTTCAACCGGGACGGCCGGCCGCGTCCGCCGCGAGCGCAAAAACGCCTCGGGGTCGAACGGCGTTGCACATTTCGGGCAGATCACCGGTCGGCGCAGCAAATCGTAATAGCGCGTGCCGCAGCTGGGACAGATCCGTTTGGTGCCCCATTCGGGCTTGGCCACAGGCAACTCCTTCATTGACGGGTCGATCGGCGCCATTGCCACGGTCGGCGTCGCCTGTCAAAAGCAAAAACCGGGGCTGGCGCCGGACCGAGCGTGCGATATAGGCTGGCGACGCCGGCGCCACAACCGCCGCGCCCGTGATTTTCGAACCGGCTGGTTAGTGTTATGGCTTCCTCGTCTCGTTCGGCCGCAGCGGCGCCGCTGATCGCCGCGCCCGCCGCCGCGCCGTTGTCCGGAACAATCCGGGTTCCGGGCGACAAATCGATCTCGCACCGTGCGCTGATGTTG